>CACXDP010000248.1 GCA_902766445.1 uncultured Coriobacteriaceae bacterium | reverse complement strand
GAACAGGGACTCGTGCCCTTCTCGGTTGCCGTCGATTCCGGCGCGAAGATGATCATGATTGCAGCCACGACCTTTCCCGACCTCGACGACGAACAAGTCTTGGCTGATGGCAAGACACGGGGCTTCTATCCCGCGACCATGTCGCCAAAGATCGTGGGTGAGATGCTGCGCGGGGAGCTGGGTTTTGAGGGCGTGGTAATCACCGATGCCCTGGAGATGGACCAGTTCTACGAGGAGCCGGATACGGGTGACAAGATTCTCCCAGGCGAGAAGTACAGCGTGGAAGCGGCCATTAATATCGCGCAGAAGTGCATCGAGGCTGGCTGCGACATCCTGCTCATTCCCTGCGACTTCAAGGACGAGAGCACCGCTGCATGGTATGACGAGTACATTACGGGCATTGTGTCGCTCGTCGAAAGCGGTGCCTTGAGCGAGAAGCGCATCGAAGAGTCTGTCGGTCGCATCCTTGCCCTCAAGCGGGAGAGCGGCGTCATGGATTTACGCCCGCTGGGTGGCAGTGTGGATGATGACGTCGATGCGGCAAAGGAAGTCGTGGGTTCGGACGAGCATCATGATATCGAGCGCAGCATCGCCGAGCAGGCTGTGACTCTGCTGAAGAACGACGGCGCGCTGCCTGTGCCGCTCAATGACGCGCATGTGGTGATTCTCGGTCGTGCCGTAGCCGATGCCATGCCCATCGAATACGCACTCTCCAAGCTTGTGCTAATGGGCGCCCTGAGCACCGATGCCCGCATCGACAACCGCTTGACTGGGCATGTGGGTGGTAGCGCGGACTCGACGTTGCGGCTCACCGTCGACTGCTATTACGACCTTAACAACGGGGCGCTCATGTGGTCCGACGAGCTCTCCGCAGCCATTGCCGATGCGGGCTACGTCGTATGCCTCTCAAACCTTCCGGCTGGTATCGATGCGCTGCAGGACAGCGACCCACGCGTGCAGGGCGTGACGCGCGCCTTGCGAGAGGCACACAAGGCCGGAGCTAAGTTCGTACTCCTCTCCGACAACATCCCCGCGGATGCAGCTCGCTATCCTGAGGCGGATGCCATTGTGTGCGCCTACCTCTCGGCGGGTTTTGACGTCGACCCCACCACGGGCAGCGGCTCGGAGAACATGCGCGCCATAAATGCCAACGTCCCCGCTGCGCTGTGTGCGATCTTTGGCGAGGGTGACATGCCAGGTGCGCTGCCCATTGACGTGTATGCTCTCGCGCAGGATGCTGACGGCAAATGGGCCTACACTGATGAGGTCCTTTACGCGCGAGGTAGTGGCGCGTAGGCTGCACGCAGGACGCAACGGATAGCTGCGACGTGAGCTGACAGAGGCCCTTTTTTCTTTCGTGCGCCTTCGTGACCTGTCGTATCGCAATCTTGTCCCAGAGAAGGTGTATGCTTCTTTTCGTGGCGAAAAGCTCGATTGAGGAGGCACCATGGCACTGCATCGTTTCCATCTCTCTGACACGTCGATTCCGAGGTATCTTGGGCGTTGGGTCCTCTGCCTTGTCTGCACGGCGGTCTTGCTGTGCTCATTGTCGGGATGCGGACAAAATCAGTCGGATAATTCGGCGGAAGAAACCTCGGCGGCTGGACAGACGACGGACGCTGCCAGTGGCGATAGCCAGACGACAGGTGAGGTGTCCGGGGATGCGACAGCGACGGACGGCACTGCGACCAATGGGGCAAAGGCGGACGGAACCTCGACTACCGATGCCGCGAAGGATGAGGCTGCGACTTCTGACAATACGGCTACGGCGAAGAAGCCCACGCCGAACGCTGCTTTGGCCCAGAGCTGGTCGACCGACTTCCAGCGTCTGGCCGAGGCGTCGGGCATGGACGTATGCGTGAGCGCCGTTGACCTCACGACAGGCGCGACCGCCAGCCACCATGGTGACGAGCGGATGCTCTCGGCCAGCATGATTAAGCTCCTCATCGCGGAGACCCTTCTTGGACAGGTGGCCGACGGTACGCACTCCCTCGACGAGGCCTACGTCCTCAAGGGAAGCGACATCGTTGGCGGTGCCGGTTCCTTGGGTGGAAGAGGTGCCGGAGCGGAGACCAACGTGCGCGAGATGCTCAAGCTGATGATTGCCGAGAGCGACAACGTCGCCACCAACGTGCTCATCGACCTCTGCGGCATGGATGCCGTGAATGCCGAGGCAAAGAGGCTCGACCTCAAGCAGACGGAGCTCGGGCGCCACATGATGGATACCGAAGCAGCCGAGCGCGGGGAGGACAACTACACCTGCGCCGATGACCTCGCGAAGCTGCTCCAGATGGTCTGGGACAAGGCCTTCGTGAACGAGGAGATGAGCGCCGTCATGCTCGAGTGCTTGGAGGCGCAGACCGACAATGAGTGCATCTCACCGGGCTTGCCGGCAGGCACGACGTTCGCGCACAAGACCGGATCGCTCGCGACGGTGCGCCACGACGGGGGAATCGTGGAAGGCGAAGCTCCCTTCGTCCTCGTGTGCTTGTGCGGCGGCGAGGGTTTCGGCGAGGGAGCTGCACAGGCGACCATGGCCCAGATTGGCGAGGCCGCCTATCAGGACGTGCTGACTACAAGCAAATAGCCCCGTGGATCTCATCGAACAAATTGCTGCGTATGCTCCCACTTGTGAGCAAGAGGAGCATGACCGGAGACTGATGCTCCGATTCATGCAGAGTTGCGACAACTATCTCGAGCGTACGAATGAGCTCGCTCACCTGACGGCATCGGCGTGGACTGTGAATCCCGAGCGGACAAAGACCTTGTTTGTGTATCACAACATATACGACTCCTGGTCTTGGGTGGGCGGCCATGCGGATGGCGACCCCGACCTGCGTGCGGTGGCTCGTCGGGAGCTGGCGGAAGAGACGGGCGTGAGGGGTGCGCGGCTCGTGCGTGAGGACATCCTGAGCCTCGAGGCGCTGCCTGTGGCGGGGCACATGAGACGCGGCTCCTACGTCTCGAGCCACATCCACTTCAATCTCACGTTCCTCTTTGAGGCTGACGAGCGAGAGGTGCTTACGGCAAACGCCGCCGAGAACCAAGCGGTCCGGTGGTTCTCATATGAAGAGGCGCTTGCAGCTTCGACCGAACCGTGGATGGTTGAGCACGTGTATCGGAAGCTCGTAAGGACAATGGGGACGGGGGAGTTTGTCCCGATGGGACAAACTCCCCCGTCCCCATTGTCCCGTGGATGAATCGCTCGATCTGCTCGTTTACGAATGCGGGGTTGTCTACGTTGGAGTTGTGGCCTGCGTTGGGTACCCACACGAGGGGAATCCCATCGCCGTCCGTCCACTTGCGATTGAATGCTTTCACGTCGCCTGCATGGTCTCGCTCCCCACAAAGCAGCAGCGCCGGGCAATCGATTTCGTAGGGGCGCTCGGCCTCGACGGCATCTGCCAGCATCGCGTAGCCATGGGCGGCCAAGTTGCAGTACTCGCGCTTGGTGTAGCTCTCCATGAACGAGCGCATGTTTGCGCGACCCTGCGCGGTCTTGGCTGCGCCCACCGTCCCCCATGGTTTGAGCAGCGCCCAGGGAATGGCCAAGTACATGCCCTTCGTGTGACGGAGGGCGCGAACCTCCCAATTGGGGTAGTACTTGCGCTTGAGTGGTGCGGAGTCGATGGATATGAAGCCGGCCGCGTCGCCAGGATAGAGGTCCAGAAATGCCTGTGAGACGTATCCGCCGAGTGACTGGCCCACGAGTACGGGGCGCTCGATGCGCTCGGCCTGCAGGATATTGCGCAGGATGCGAGCGTAGTCATCCATCGTGAAGTCGAGCGGGTACGGACGCGACGCACCGTGGGCGGGGGCGTCCCAGGTCAAGCACCTAGCCTTTCCCGAGAAATAAGCCATCTGCGCGTCAAACAGCGTATGGTCGGCGGTGAGGCCCGGCAGAAAGACGAGCCAAGGTGCCTTAGCTCCTGCCGAGTTATCGATCCAATAATGCACATCGCCACTACCCGTGGCAAACACCTTGATCTGCATGTCCGACTCCTTTGAACTACCTACCATAACAATACCGCATGTCTTGCCTAGGTACTGGGGGGACAGTCCCCCGAGTACCGGGGACTGTCCCCCCAGTACCTGTCCCCCAGTACCGCTTGACGAGTGACCGTTGTTTACCCACATCTTCGGGGCAATGATGGATGAGGGAACGCTCCGCCGCGACGACCCTGTGCGACCGGGAGCTGCAGAAGACTCCCGAGGCAATGGCGCAGGTCGAGGCGTTCAGCCGGCACTTTATCAAGACATACGGAGCAGCGTGCGCAAACGCACCGGAAGGAGCGATGTGAGGATATGAGCGACAAGCCAATGCTTGAGATCAGGCACTACTCGAAGTCTTACGGAGAGGGAAAGAAGGCCGCGGACGACGTTTCGCTCGCTGTCATGAGTGGGGACATCTACGGCTTCATCGGCCACAACGGCGCGGGCAAGTCGACGACGATTCGCGCCGTGGTCGGCGTGCTGGATTTCACGGAGGGGGATATCTACATAGATGGCCATTCCGTCAAGGACGAGCCGATGGCCTGCAAGCGAATCACCGCCTATATCCCCGACAACCCCGACCTCTACGAGAACCTGACCGGCATCCAGTACCTGAACTTCGTGGCGGACGTCTTTGGCATCAGTGCCGAGGAGCGGGAGCAGAGCATTCGAAGGTACGCGGACCTCTTCGAGATCACGAACGATCTGGGCGACCTCATCAGCGCCTATTCCCATGGAATGAAGCAAAAGCTGGCAATCATCTCGGCGCTCATCCACGCGCCCAAGCTGCTCGTTCTAGACGAGCCCTTCGTCGGGCTCGACCCCAAGGCGACCTTCACCCTGAAGGAGATCATGCACGACATGTGCGAGGAGGGCACGGCGGTCTTCTTCTCGACTCACGTGCTGGACGTGGCTGAGAAGCTTTGCGACAAAATCGCGATCATCAAGCACGGTAGGATCATCGCCTCTGGCACCATGGAAGAGCTGACCGAGGGGCATTCGCTGGAGGAGACGTTCCTGGAGGCGGACAGCGATGAGTAACGATATCGTCCTGCTCAAGACGCTGCTTCTTTCCACGAGCCAGAGAAACATCTATCGGCACACCACGGACAAAAAGAAGCGACGGCGGATTGTCGCGAACGTCATCGGCTTTGCGTTCCTCTACGTGCTGATCATGGCCTATTGCATCGTGATGTGCGTCGGATACGGCATGATAGGCATCATCGACGCTGCGCCTGTGATGTGCGCGCTGGTAATCAGCCTGCTCGCCTTCGTGTTCACGCTGTTCAAGACGAACGGCTACCTGTTCAACTTCAAGGAATACGACATGCTGATGTCGCTGCCCTTCGAGACGAGGACCGTCGCAGGATGCAAGTTCCTCTACATGTATGTCACGAGCCTGCCGTGGTACCTGAGCATATCGCTGGCCATGATGGTCGGCTACGGCATCTTTGCCCATCCGTTCGCGGCTGTGTATCCTGTCTGGCTCCTTCTGTCGCTCTTTTTGCCAATCGTCCCGATGCTGGCGGCGTCCTTCCTAGGCTTTCTGATCGCAAAGGTCAGCTCTGGCTTCAAAAAGACCAATATGATTCAGACTGTGCTCTCGTTCATCGTCGTGCTGTTCGTCTTTTCGCTTCGCTTCTTGATGGAGGACATGTTCGAAAACGACAAGGTGGAGTCGACCCTCGAGCAGATGTCTGCGGTGACAGAGGATGCCGCGAGAGTCTATGCGCCTGCTGGCTGGTTCGCGAGCGCGACCGCGAAGGGCGACGCGTTCGGCGCCTTGCTCTTGGTCGGGGCAAGTGTCGCGCTGTTTGCCATCGTGTTCCACGTCGTCGGCCGCTCCTATCGGAGCATCAACTCGGCGCTGAAATCCCATGCCGCGAAGGGGAGCTACCGCGTGTCCGCGCAGAAGCAACGCAGCGTGGTGAGCGCGATTGCGTTCAAGGAGTTCAGGCGCATGTCCGGCTCGACCGTGTACATGGTCAACGGTGCGATGGGCGAGGTGCTCGCAAGCATTCTGGGCGTCGTCACACTGCTCGTGGGGTTTGACAATATCGTCGCCACGGTCATGCAGGGGGCTCCGATTGACGCGGTGATGCTCCAGCCCGCGATTCCCTTCATCGTCTACTTCATGATTGGCATGGTCGCCACCACGGCGTGTTCCCCGTCGCTGGAGGGGAAGAACTACTGGATTCTTCAGAGCTTGCCAATCGAAATGAAGGCGGTCTACCAAGGCAAGATGCTCTTTAACATGTGCCTTGCGGTGCCGTTCATGGTTCTCTCGACGCTGTGCCTGTGCATCTCCGCAAAGGTGCCGCCACTCAACACGCTTCTGTACCTGCTGCTCGGCCTCGCGCTCTGCGCGTTTTCGACAGCATGGGGATGCGTCTGCGGCATTCGGCACATGCGCCTCGATTGGGAGAACGAGGTCGAGGTTGTCAAGCAAGGTGCGGCGGTTGCCGTCTACATGCTGCCCAACATGTTCGTGGTCATGGGCCTCACCGTGTTGGTGGTCTTCCTCGGTATGCGGATGGACCATGTCCTGCTGACGCTGGTGTTTATCTTCATCGTCACTGCTCTCGCAGCTCTCAGCTACGCTTGGGTGCTGCGGCTCGCAAAACGTTAACCTATCAGTGGCCGACCTTGTCGCATGGCCCACTTGCGAAGTCCCATCCAAGCGGGCCATGTGGGTGGCAATACATGGTCGAGATAATGGCGCGAATGCTCGCCGGACGCTAAGATGTGTGGTATGATTTGTATGACACAGCATACCAAAGGGGGAGTCATGGCAATGCCGAAGGGCAAAGGTGCGTGGACGGCGACGGTAGGCACCAAAGGGCAGATCGTTATACCCAAGGAGGCGCGAGACATGTTTGGCATACAGCCGGGAGATACGCTCGTCATCCTGGGCGATGTGGAGCGAGGGCTTGCGATACCGCCCAAGCAGCAGTTCGACAGCTGGATAAGCTCTGTGTTTGATGGAGGCGCGCGATGAGGGTCCTGTGGTTCTGCATTCCTGCCTACGGGCATACCAATCCCACCATCGAGGTCGTGCGCGAGCTCGTGCGGCGCGGTCACGAGGTGCGCTACTATTCGTTCGAAGAATTCCGGGAAAGAATCGAGCAGACAGGTGCGGAGTTCGTTGCTTGCGACGCTTACCTGCCGGCGATTGACGCCAGGGAGGAACAACGGCTGCGGAAGGTTTCCACCACTGAGATGAGCGTGCAGTCGTTCAGAATCGTGGCGGCCCTCGACCCGATCATTTCCGCAGACATCGCTGCTCGGCGCCCTGACGTGCTTGTTACCGACTCCGCCTGCTTCTGGGGCAAGCTCTCTGCGCTCAAGCATGGCCTGCCATGGGTGTGCTCCACCACGACGTTTGCCTTCAACAGGTACTCGGCGAAGTACATGAAGAACAGCGCGGCGGAGATTGCCGACATGGTGCTCGGGCTGCCGCGCATGAATCGCGAGATCCGCAAGCTCCGTGCGCTGGGGTACAACGTTAAAAGTTTACTCGACATCGTGCAGAACAAGCCGGATGACAACACCATCGTCTACACCTCGAGGACGTTTCAGCCCTGCGCCGAAACCTTTGGCGAGAGTCACTATTGTTTCGTGGGGCCCTCGGTTCGCGACGTAGCTCCGCGGGAGAAGGGCGGCCGTCCGCTTGTGTATGCCTCTCTTGGCACGGTGATCAATGACCGACCCGGCTTCTACCGCGCGCTCATCGAGGCCCTGTGCGAGGAGGACGTGGACCTCCTCATTTCGTGCGGCAAGGCGTTCGATGCCGCTCAGCTCGGCGAACTCCCACAGAACGTCCGCGTCGAGCAATACGTGGACCAGATGGACGTCCTCTCTTGCGCGAGCCTCTTCGTCACGCACTGCGGTATGAACAGCGCCTCGGAGGGCATGTGGATGGGCGTGCCCGAGCTACTCTTTCCCCTTACCGGCGAGCAGCGTGCGGTCGCTCGGCGCGTGTCCGAGGTTGGCGCCGGTGTCTTGCTCGACGAGGCCGTTGCCCGGGAGCCCGCGAGGCTGCGTGTTGCCATCCTCGATGCCCTGGCAGACGAGGGGCTTGCCGCCGGCTCTGCCCGCATGCGCGAAGACCTGCGTGCTTGCTCGGGGCCGACAGGTGCGGCGGACTTCATCGAGCAGGTGGCGCGTGGTGCAGGGGGGTACAGGGGGGACAGTCCCCTGGGTACCCAGGGGACTGTCCCCCCTGTACCCAGAGCATGAGACGGTGTCGCGGTCCATTTGTTCAGAGAGGAACATGATGAGGAAGTACGCCCCTTCTATAGCATTGTTTGCCGTCTTTGAAGCTGTGGCGATTGCGCTTTGGCTGGCGAAGGACAACCTCTTCTATCTGCTGAACTTCACCTACATCGGCGCGTCTGTCGCGCTCGGCGTCGGGCTGTTCATTCAGGGAAACAAGAACGCGCGAAGGGTGACCCAGCTCCTCGTCGGCCTCTACATGCTTGTGTACCTAGGGCTGATATGCAACGAGAATATGCAGATCGAAGGCTTCTGGTACTACCTGTTCACGGGTGTCTTTGAAGCCGCCACGATTCATTACGCCGTCGCAAAGATATTCGGACCGCTGCTCTTTGGGCGTGGATGGTGCGGGTATGCCTGCTGGACGGCGATGGTGCTCGACTTTCTGCCATACAAAGTCCCAAGGCAGCCGAGGAAGAAGATCGGCTGGATCCGTTACCTCACCTTCGCGGCATCGCTCGTGTTCGTTGCGGGTCTGTTTTTGGCGCATGTGGGCAACATCGAGCGAATCATGTTTTGGGCGTTCGTCTTTGGAAACGTAGCCTACTACGCCGTGGGCATTGCCATGGCCTTTGCTTTCAAGGACAATCGGGCTTTCTGCAAGTATGTGTGCCCCGTTACCGTGTTTTTGAAGCCGATGAGCTACTTCTCATTGCTGCGCATCACGTGCGACCATGACAAGTGCATCCAGTGCGGGAAGTGCCGTCGTGTGTGTCCCATGGGAGTCGACATGCTCGACGATTCACGCAAGCGCGAGAATGGCACCGAATGCATCCTGTGCCAAGCATGCGTGAGAAGCTGTCCAAAGAAGGCACTCTAGCCGCTTTGAGCTATGACAAGCTGCACGCCAGTGTGATTGAGGCTCTCGCGCCACTCGTTGGGAATGTTGGCGTCAGTCACGACGGAGAGTTGCTTGCCGGGCAGACGCATGGGGTTCGCGCCATGCTGGCCGAACTTCTCGGATTCGGTGAGTACCACTACCTCTGCCGCCGATTCCGCCATGGATCGTACCGCGTCGGCTCGCATCTGGTCGGCGTTGGTGGGACCCACGCCCTCAATCCAGCCGTCGGTCCCGATGAAGAGCCTGTTTACGTAGAACTCGGCCGCGCACGTGCGGACGAGCGGTCCTACCATCACCTGGGAATCTCGCTGGAAGGTACCGCCAAGCAAAATGCAGTCCACGCGTATGCTGTCTCGCACGTAGTTCGCGATGAAGGCGCTGTTGGTAACGATGGTCACGCCATCCTTGGTATCCGCAAGCTCGCGAGCTAGCAGCGCGCAACAGCTTCCGCTCTCGACCATGACGGTCGAGCCATTCGGCACGAGACGCGCCGCTGCGCGAGCAATGAGGCGCTTCTCTTCGTAATGATAGGCCAGACGCCCGCTCACGTCGCTGGGATTGGCAATCGTCGCGAAGCCATGCTCGCGTACGACGAGCCCCTTGGCCTGCAGGGCATCGAGGTCCTTGCGTACCGTGACCTCCGAAACACCGAGCGTCTGCGACAACGCGGCGACCTCCACCTTGCGCTCTGACGTGACAATCTCCAAGATTCTCTTGTCGCGCTTGCCCATGGTCTCGCCTCGCTTGGTCTCCATCGTGACTGACGTTCCTCTTGCATCTTAGCTTAAAGACGTGCGCAGTGGCGAGCCTTCCCAAACGTGTCACTAAATCAGATTCTCCTTCGTTGCCGCACGCGGTCAGAAGTTCGGTGGCGTGGCCAGCCCTGTGAGCGGACTTACAGGCTCGTCCTCCCGTAGGCCTTGCTCCAGTTGGCGGTGAACTCGTCCATGGCGATGGCGGTGCCGGGGTGGTCCACCATGGCGCGAATGACGTCAGGCGCGACGGTGATGGAGGGGACGCCGGCGGCGAGCAGCTGATGTACCTGATCGACGTTCTTGAAGCTCGCGGCGCAAACCTTGGCGTCCATGCCGTATATGGCGAGGGTCTCGACGAGCTCGATGACCTGCCCCACACCGTCGCCGTAGTTGCACATGCGGTTGACGTAAGGCGCGAGGTAGTCCGCGCCGGCCTTGGCCGCCCAGAATGCCTGGTCGGGCGAGTAGATGCCGGTGGCTAGCACGGAGATGCCCTTGGCCTTGACAACGGGAATGGCGCGCAGACCCTCGCGGGTGACGGGAATCTTGACTACGACGTTCTTGCCGCCGCGAATCTGCGCGATGCGCTCTGCCTCGGCGAGGATGCCCTCATAGTCGAGGCTCACGACCTGGGCGATGATCTTTTGGTCCTCGGTGAGCACCTCGGCGAGCTCTGCGAAGACCTGCTCCGGCGCCTTGCCGCTCTTGGTGATGATGGTCGGGTTGGTGGTCACCCCGTCGATGGGCAAAAACGCGCACAGCTCGCGGATGGCCTCGATGTCAGCACTGTCAATAAAGAACTCCATGGTCATTTCCTTTCGCCTGTCAGCTGGCTTTGTCTTTATCGCTAGTTACGCACAACGCGACACGATGTGCGTAGTTTTCTGCAAATCCGCAGGATTGATAGGAAGAAAACCCTCAAATTACGCACAATGCAGTCCGGTGTGCGTAATTCCGCGGAGGGTGAGGTCAGTGAGGATGGGCGGTTCCTTTCATTCATGAGGCGCGCGTAGCGCGCTGGTTCTTTCCGATCCTTGGTACAAAGAGCAGGCGATGGAGGGCTGGGCCGGCGGGCCTTCCCCGCCGCGAATCGCGCGTAGCGCGCAGCGAGCGAAGCGAGCGCTGAGCGGGCGGGGAAGGCCCGCCGGCCCAGCCCCAGGCTACAGCACCTGCTCGGTCCGGTCGATGATGTCGTCCTGAGTCGCCTTGCTCAGTACGTTGAAGAATGCCGAATATCCGGCAACCCTCACGATAAGGTCCTTGTGCCGCTCGGGGTGCGCCTGGGCGTCGAGCAACGTTGCGCGATCAACGACGTTGAACTGCACGTGGTAGCCATGCAGGCGGTTGAAGAAGGTGCGCAGCATCATCTGCAGCTTGAGTTTGTTCCCCTCGCGCGCGAGCATCGTAGGCGTGACTTTCTGGTTGAGTAGCACGCCGCCCGTGATCTTGTCGGTGGGGAGCTTCGAGACGGTCTTGAAGACGGCCGTCGGACCCTGCTTGTCGCAGTTGTGCGCGGGGCTGCAACCCTCGGCCAACGGCTCGTGGGCGTGGCGACCGTCGGGCGTGGCCATGGTGCCCATGCCCTGGCCCACGTTGGCGCTGATGGAACTCGTGCCGGCGTAGCGGATGCCGCCGATGGGGCCGCGACCGTAGCGCGTGCTTGGGTACTTGGCTACCTCGTCGATGTAAGGGGCGTAACAGTCGACGGCCAGCTGGTCCACGTAGTCGTCGTCGTTGCCGTACT
>CACXDP010000247.1 GCA_902766445.1 uncultured Coriobacteriaceae bacterium | reverse complement strand
CTCAAAGGGGTTGAGTCGGTTGCCACGTTTTATGCGGCAAAGACAGCGCTGGGCACTCCCGGTCTCGCGATTATCGTCATCACTGCCTTGGCTGCCATTCTGACCGGCATCATCGGCGGTTATCGTGCGATGTTGCGAGTTCTCTCTACGATGGCGGAGGACCGAATCCTCTCCGAGCGATTCAAGAAGACGACCTATAGCATCCTCTTCATCATGGTTCTCTCGATCCTCATCTCGCTGCTCGGACGTAACACGCTCAACTGGTTCGTGGACCTCACCTCGTTTGGTGCCATTGTCGCCTACGCCTATACCACGGCGGCTACTTACAAGATAGCCCGCATTGAGAACAATCGCCGCATGGCGCGCATCGGCATTGTAGGAACTGCCATCTCGCTCGTATTTGCCGTCGTGCAGCTTGTGCCGCATCTCGGCGCGCTCGACGCCATGGGCAGCGAGGCGTTTCTGCTGCTCTCGCTGTGGTGCCTACTCGGATTCGTCTTCTATTGGCGCACGGTGCAACGCAGCGAGCTCACGGAGTATAGCGGCATGTCGGTCTCCGGCACGGCGCTCTTTTCGCTCCTGCTTTACTCCGTCATCCTGTGGCTCATCAAGCTGCTCGACTCGAAGGAAACGGTCGAAGAGGTACATGCGACGTTGCTGCGCGGAACCGTCGTCACGTTGCTCATCGTATTCGTCGGACTTGTCGTCATGCTCTACATCCAAAATCTCGTGCGCGAGAAGCATGAGGTCGTCGAGCGCGAAAAGATTCGCGCGGTCGAAGGCAGCCTGGCAAAGAGCCAGTTCCTCTTTAACATGTCGCATGACATTCGCACCCCGATGAACGCCATCATCGGGTACACGAACCTTGCCCTCAAGGAGACGTCGGTCGATGCGATCCACGAATATCTGTCCAAGATAGACCTTTCGAGCCAGCACCTGCTCTCGCTCATCAACGACATACTCGAGATGAGTCGCATCGAAAGCGGCAGGGTGGAGCTTCAGTACGTGCCTGTTGATCTCTGCAGCATCTTCGACTCGATGCGCGACCTCTTTGCGGAGCAGATGCGCCAAAAGAAGCTCGAATTCAAGGTGTATGCGAGTCAGGTGCAGCATCGCTACGTGTGGTGCGACGCAAAGAACTTCAACCGGGTATTGCTTAACATCATCAGCAACGCCTACAAGTTCACGGACGAAGGTGGTACGGTGACGGTCACGCTCGCCGAGGTGGGAAATCCCGTCGAGGAATATGCCTCGTATGAGATGAGCGTGCAAGACAACGGAATCGGTATGTCGCGCGAGTTCGTCGAGCGCATGTTTACCGCATTTGAGCGTGAGCGGACGTCCACCGACAGCGGTATTGAGGGCACGGGCCTCGGCCTCGCCATCACAAAGAGTATCGTGGACCTGATGGGAGGGACCATCGAGGTGCTTACCGCACCGGGCAATGGTACGCAGATCATCATACGCATCAAGTTCCGCATGGCCGAGGAGTCAGACGTTGTCCCGGTGGAGGAGCCGCAGGAGGTGGAGAGCGAGGAGCCGGTTGACTTCACACAGAAACGCCTGCTCGTGGTGGAAGACAACGAGATTAACCTGGAGATCGCTCTGATGATTCTGGAGCAGTATGGGTTCAAGCTCGAATCGGCGGAGAACGGGCAGGTTGCCGTTGATATGGTGCAGGCGGGCGGTCCTGGTTACTACGACGCGATCCTCATGGACGTCCAGATGCCCGTGATGGACGGGTATGAGGCGACGCGGGCCATACGTGCGTTGGAGGACCAGCGACTCGCGAGCGTACCCATCCTTGCCATGACGGCAAACGCGTTCAAGGAGGATGAGGATGCCTCGCGTGAGGCGGGGATGAATGCGCACATCGCCAAGCCCATCGACGTAAAGGTGCTCATAGCGGAACTCTCGAAGGTCCTGTGATTTGGGGGCGGACAGGGGGGACGGGGGCGTTTGTCCCGCGAGCGGGACAAACGCCCCCGTCCCCCCTGTCCGACAGAGACTGGTACAATGTCGGACGCATTGGCATGACGAAGAAAGGCGGCTCTTGTGAGCATCAAACTGGGCGTTCTTCTATCTGGGTCGGGCACCAACCTCCAGGCGATAAGCGACCGAATCGAGGAGGGTACGCTCGATGCGACCATCGAGCTGGTGGTGTCGTCGCGTCCGGATGCCTACGGGCTCAAGCGTGCCCAGGAGGCGGGGTTGCAGACGCTGACCCTCTCCAAGGATCTCTATACTGACCCGCTTGTGGCTGACGAGATCATCGCCTCGGAGTTACGCATGCACGACGTAGACTATGTGATCATGGCTGGCTACATGCGTATGGTCCATGAGCCGATTCTTGCGGCCTTCCCGAATCGCGTGGTCAACCTGCATCCGGCGCTTCTTCCCAGCTTCAAGGGGGCGCACGCAATCCAAGATGCTTACGACTACGGCGTCAAGGTGACGGGTGTGACGGTGCATTTCGCCGACGACAAGTATGATTGCGGGCCAATCATCGCGCAGCAAGCCCTCGTTGTTGAGGGGGGCTGGTCGGTAGACGAGCTGGAGGAACACATCCACGCCATCGAGCATGTGCTCTATCCCGACACCATTCAGCTGCTCGCCGAGGGACGCGTTCGAGTCTGCGACAACGGTACCGTGGAGGTGCGTTAATCGCTTACACACAGCCCCCGCATTCCATGGTGCCATTCGGAATGCGGGGGCTGCGGATGTGGCCGAGGCCAAGAGGGGCGGGCAACATGTTCGCCCGAATTTTGGAGCCTATAGGCGTGCTGCTGCCAGCTGGGCGTTCACCTCGTTTGCGAGTCTGTCAAACTGATAGCTGAGCCACGGGCCAGGACAATCCGTCCACTGGAACCACTTGTGCATTGTGAGCAACATGTCGGCGTTCGTGAGGCCCGTGTAGTCTGCTGACCCTCGATACACCAGGCGTGTCTTGCCATTGCGCATGCAAAGGTCCGCACACAGCGAAACGAGCCTTGACCATGTCTCGCTGGTCAGACTTCCGTCCAGTCGGTTGGCGCACTCAATGGTGATCGCTCGATTGTCATTGGCGCCGCTGCCAGAAGTCCATGCGCGATTGCACTCGTTCACGTACATACCGACACGTCCGTCATAGCCAATGCCGTAGTTACTCGACGCTTGACGGCTTACAGGATCAAAAACCCAGCCCAAAGCCTCGCAGGTGCAGTAGCCACCCGCATAGTGCGGCGTGATGGTGTCGATGGTGTGGTTGCGCTTGCCCGAGTGGTTGGGGCTGAGGTGTACATGCGTGACCATTGGGCTGTCGGATAGTCCCCAGCTTTGATATGAGATGCCATACCGCGCGAGTGTCTTGTACGACTCGCTGGTGTACTTGATGAATCGATTTGGGATTCTCTGGACTTGGTCTTCGAGACTTGTCGAGGGAGCCGCACCGTCCTTCAGAACCAACACAATCTGCAATGCTTCCAGCCTCCAAGAATACCCAGAGGTACCTGCCATTTCACCATTCTTTGCCCAGCCCATCCATCCGATGTATTGGGCGTGTACGCGATAGTACACGTCGTAGTATTTGGCCATCTCGCCATAGAGCTTGATTTGAATCGCCTCAAGGCGCAGGCTTTGACCGGAAGTGCCACTCCTCGCACCGTCTTTTTTCCAACCCTGCCAGCCGATGCGTTGCACGTGAGTGCGGTATTGGATGCCGCCGCCCAGCAACTGGTTGTTCAGCTTGATGTTGATCGCTTCGAGACGCAGGCTCTGACCAGAAGTGCCTCCTGGCGTGCCGTCTCCCACCCAACTCTGCCAACCGATTCTCTGGACGTGGGTACGATACCTCACGGATGGTTTCACAATCCTGTACGTTACGCTCTTCGTGCCCGTGAAATTGCCTTTGCCGCTGATCACTATCGTAGCCGTGCCAACTTTGGTGTAATTTTTGTAGGAGAGCGTGTAGTCGGTTCCCCGCTTTAGGGTGGTGCCATTGAAGACGATCGTAGGCAGAGGCTTCACTGCTTTGCCCGTATAGGCCTGCTTGGCAATTGGCGTGATGTCAGTGCCACTGATGGGTGCGGCGACGATTTCAAATGACGTGGTGATGTTGCCCGTATATGCGCCTAAGCCTTTGATTGTGACTTGTGCGGTTCCGACCTTGAGGTTTTGGCTGTAAGAGACGGTATAATCGACGTCCTTGATCAGTGCCGTGTCCTCAAGCGTTACTGTCAGCTCGGGTGTGATCGGATTGCCCGTGTAGGTCTGTTCGGAAATGGTATCGACTGTGGCTGTGGCAAGCGACTTGGCGTCCTCCTCGGCTTCAATCTCAGAATCTGCCTGGGCTTCTAGTGCCTTATCGGTCTCGCTCGCAACGGTGGACTCGGCATCGTCCTCTTCGGCGATTGCGGCCGTATCGTTTCCGTCAGACGACTCTGCGTCGATTGCAACTGTGTCGTCCTGCTTGTCCGTCTCCTCTGTATCCTGGACTTCCAAGATGCCTGTGTCAGTAGTGGATGGTGTGTCCTCGCTCAAACCTTCTGTGCTTACCTCTAGAGGGTCCTGCTCGCTAAGGGCTTCGTCGGATGCCGCGAGCGACTCCGCAAATGCGGGTGCTGGTAGACTCGCGAGCGTGAGTAGCACGCTCAGCAAACATGCGAGTGCTGCGTAGACGCCTCTATTCTTCATGTAATCTCCCCTTAAATGCTCGGCTGTGAAAACTAAAAGCCATGTGACAATAGAAATAATATAGAAATTTCAATACGCTGTCAGCGTCAGTTCAGCGAGCGTTGTGACGGCGGAGCACGGTAATGATAACGATGACGAGCAGCAGGCCGACCATTGCCGGTATTATAGCTGCGCGTCCCATGGCGTCACAGGCGCGCGTGCCGAGGAAGGCGCCGGCGCTAAACGTCACGATGATGGAGAGAAAGATGGCTGCGAGGCGGAGTTTGTGCACGTCGCGATATGCGATGCCGTCAAAGAGGTTGTCCACGCATTTGCGCAGATTGCCTGTGGACATGATCGTTACGATAGCCTCTCCGCGAAACGTTTTGAAGGTCTCGTATTGCATGGCTGCAACGAAGCTTACGACAGAGTTTGCGAGGGCGTTCCATTGTGTCCCGGTGGGCATGATACCCGCTATACCGAGACTTACGATTTCTGCCGCGAGGACGCAGCGGCGTACGAGTCGGAGGCGTCGGCGGTTGAGTATCTCTTCGATGAGCTTGGCGCTGATGAGTCCCATCGCAAACGCGCAAATGGGAATGAAATAAAAGAGGTATTGGTCGTGGGCGTCGTTGGCGAGCGAAATGCCCAGCTTCACGATATTGCCCGTCTGAGCGTTCGCAAAGACGCCGCCTCGCTCGACATACGTGTACGCATCGAGGAAGCCACCCACCATCGTGAGCAAATAGGCGACGCGCATCCGTTGGGACGCGACGAGCGCGGATTGGTCGGACGCGCGCGGTTCCATCTGAGGGCCTCTTTTCGGCTGACTGCAAGGTATGCGAAGGGGTCGTCCCGTTTGCGTGCCTTGTATGCTAACGTTGTCTTGTGTTAAAGCAAGGGAGATGGGAACCGATCAGATGACAAAAAGAGAAGCGCGCGAAATCGGTGGTTTTCCGGCGAACCTGTTCATCATTCCGCTTTCTGTCGTGCTGGCCATTCTGCTTGCGGCAATCATCGTCCTGTTCTTGATGGTCAATGAATCCAGCAGCAAGCTCTCCGACCTGATGCAAGATTACGAAGTCCATAACTTGGATGCGACTACCTTGGAAGTCGATATGAACGTCTTGGCCACAACGATCGAAAACTCTCTCAAGCATCCGGTCAAGGAAGACGGTTCTATCAGCAAAGGGCCTCTGACCTCATACGCGCGAGAGCTGTCAGGGGGAACCCATGCGCCGGAGATTGCGGAGCGATTCCGGCACTACGAGGTTCGGGATGAGGCGCGCGCCCACATCGAGTCCGCCGCGGAAGCTGCGGAGCGGATGAGGGAGATCCAGTCCCATATCATCGCCCTCGTGGCAAAGGACCATCCGCTGCCTCCCATCGAGGAGCTCTCGGCCATTCCGGATGTGCCTTTGACGGAAGAAGAGCTTGCGATGACGGATGAGGAACGGATTCAGCAGGCGGTGAAACTGCAGACCTCCAAAGAATATGCCCCGCTTCGGACGTCTGTGAGTAACGATATTGCCAACTGCAAGCGTATTCTGCAGGAAGATTATTCGGCTGAATCTGCTAAATACCACCAGCGGTTCCTTGCCTTCCAATCGGCGCTGTGGGTCGTAATCGTTATCATCACCGTTCTACTCGTATTCACCATCATCTTGTTCTACCGTTGGCTATTCTTGCCGCTTCGCGGCTTTGCCCGGCGCATTACCGATGACAAGCCGATGGAGGATGTGAACACCTTCCTGGAGATGCGCCTTGTCATCAATGCTTACAACAGCCTTCTTACGCGCCGCCACAGGCTGGAGGCCATCCTTCGTTCTGCGGCGGAAACCGACAGCCTCACTGGTCTGCCGAACCGATACGGCATGGGGAACTATGCGTTGAAGTTGGGAGACGAGGGCGGCTCGATGGCTGTGCTGGTGTTTGACCTGAACTTTCTAAAGAGAACGAACGACCTCCATGGACACCTAGCCGGCGATAAGCTGCTCATAACAGCTGGTGCGTGTATATGTGAGTGCTTTGCTTCCGAGGAGGGAAACAATTGCTTCCGCATAGGTGGGGACGAGTTCGCTGCAATTCTGGGGGGCTGCACTGAGGACGACATCAGAGGCCGCATCAATCGTTTCAACTCGGCGACGGAGCGGGAATCGATTAGCGTTTCCGTTGGCTATGCCTTTGCTGAGGAGACGGACAGTGAGAGTTTCGCCACCTTGTTTGAGCTGGCAGACAAGCGCATGTACGAGCAAAAAGAGAAGGATCACGCAGCCGCTGGCATGCTAGGGAGATAGATTTCGAGGGGAGTATCCATGTCGATCACCGGCTCGACGGCTACTCCGTCCGCCTCGCAGACCTCGGAAAAGAGCTCCTCCATGTCATCAGCGTGGCACGCATGGCGGTACTTGGCCCAGATCATGAGACTCTCGCCAGCTTCATGAGAGGTGTCGAGGAAGCGAACTGCCACAAGCCTCCCTGAGGCTCGATGGCAATATCGAAGGATGCGGAAGACGTTTGGGGCAGAGATAAGGCTTCAGAATGGCTCTCAGGCATTTGCGCAGGTAAACGACCGTGTTTCATATGATCTATGACCCGTCGCCAAGTTGAGTATTCCTACGGTGGGAAAACCACACCAAAGAAAGTGCAGGTAAATGGGTACAAAACTGGGTGTGGTTTCGCCGCCCGGCAGAGACGGCACCGAAAAACGACCCCTACGACCTTGACTTTTGCAAGCTAGTCCTAGCTCCGTAGGCCGAATTATGTTCTAAAAACCGGCTACCAATGTGATTGGATAACCTATAATACCTGATAACGTGAGGGTCCGAACCCCTGTTTTGACGATAGGTAGCCGTTTTTGGAGTCACCATGCATATACTGACGGGAGAGAGCTCACTCAGGGCGTTGCGGGCATGTCGCTACCGAGGACTTGCCGTTGCGTTGCCGGAACCAACCCCGCCTCGTAGACATGCCTTCCTGCCGGGCCAAGAGCGCAACGATGACCCAGACGATGAAGCCGAGATTACCTTCGATTCGAAATCGCTGGCAACATCCGGATTCGACTTTGCGCGGGTCGAGACAAACGCCAAGGTGGAGTTGTGGAGGCTCGGCGACATTGGTGCCTTCACGAGAGAGAGTCCTCTTGAGCTCGGTGTCTTTGAGAGAAGAAAGACTCGGACGCGCTTGCGTTCACGAGCGAGGATGCTTTCGCGGGATTTGCCTGCCGACGCACTCGTTCGAGTGGATTCCACCCTGTACTTCGTGGGACCAGAGCTCATAGTCCTACAGATGGCATCGCAGAGAAGCGATGTCGAACTGGCACAGATCATCATGGAGCTTTGTGGCTCATACACGCCTAGTCCTGTACCAGATAATAACGGCAAGACGCCGTGTCTGTATAAAGTGTCGCCCGTCACTACGATTGCGCGCATTCGTGCTTATGTCGATCGCTTTAGGCAGCGTGGCGGAAAGCAGGTGCTCCACTCGGCTTTAGGCATGGCACTGGAAGGTGCGGCCTCTCCGGCGGAGACTAACCTCGCACTTGCCATGAGTCTTCCTCGCTCCATGGGGGGATACGGCCTTCCCATCTCGTCGATTAACGCATCGGTCTCTGCGCCTGATGACGAGCG
>CACXDP010000246.1 GCA_902766445.1 uncultured Coriobacteriaceae bacterium | reverse complement strand
GCGGGAACGCTGGAGGCGCTCGCGGCCGAGTCGGGCGTGGACATCACTACGATGGAAATCGGAGGGCAAGCATGAGGTACAGGACGGACGCAGCGCTCGAGATGGCCGTACGGGACGCGGCCAAGGCGTCCCCGCAGGACACGAACAGGGCCATAGCGGGCTTCTACTTCCACCGGCTGCTCTGCCGCGTGTTCAGCGATCCGGAGCAGCACTTCGTGCTCAAGGGTGGGCTCGGCATGCTCGCGAGGGTGCCCGACGCCCGCGAAACGTACGTCGGCATCAGAGCCACCTAGACGCCGGACCTCCCACGCTCTGTCTGGCAGTCCGGTTCCCTGTCCCATAGGGACTGTTTTTCAGGTCGATGCGGCCCTCTCCGCATCTTTACCACGCGACCTCATGTCTTCTCCACACGCCATGGTCAAGGCCGTCGGCTGTCCCCACGCATCCCCCTGTGTCCCCACGTGTCCCCGTCCTAAGACCCGAACCAAGCGTTCTGGCTGAATTGCATCATATTTCAAATCTATAAGGTGCCGTCAGAGGCACCGTAGGACGGCATGTGCCGCCTGTGCTACCCTTGGTCCCACAAGTTTTATTGCAATCTAGCTGGCCTTTCTCTCACCACGCCTCTTGGATTTTTCCAAGGGATGAGGTATCGCGAGGTCGGCGTAACGGCTCAGGGAGTGACGTTTCATGCAAAGCGAGAAGATCGACTACAGCCTGCCTGCAGAGGTGATCGTCACCCTGCTGCCTCCCACGCTCACCGTGAGGCAGGCGGAGGGGACGGGCGTCGCGAGCGCGCGCATGCTCCGCAAGATGTGCGCCGCCGGCGACATCAGGGCCACGAAGGTGGGGTCCGACTGACGCATAGCCCGCGGCCCGTTCTTCAAGCAGTTCGGCCTGGTCGACCACTAGTGACCTTCTTGCAATCACCAATGCGTCTGGAGCATACTATGCAAGTCATATTCGTCGCTGGAGCGAAACTCGAAAGGCGTGTCGTTGGCAGACGCGCCATGCTTCGGCAGGACCACGGTGCGGGAGCCCGTCTTTGGGCACGACCGGTTCGTAGCTCGCGCCCATACCATCGGGCATCAAGCGACGAATGTCTGCCGTCAGGGGCAGACAAGGCCACTATCGGAGGGCCTGAGCGCAGAATCACCTCGCTCCTCCGACACGCGGAGGGTACCGCACGAGATCCAAAAACACCACACTGTCAGCAGCCACACGCGCCTCGCCTACCTCTCCGCGCCCGACGTGCTGCGACTCCTCTCGGCCGGGGACGGGCGCGACGAGATCCACCTCGAGCGCCTGGGCCAGGTGGAGGACGAGTGGGGGCGCGCTCCGGCCACGCGTCATCTTCGTTGTGAGCTCGGACTTCAATGACAACCTGACTTCAACGACAACCTCAGCGCCCTGCTCTCGATCATGATGTGGCAGGCCATCTACCTGCCCATGTCCACGGCTGACACCCGAAACTCGGGCAAGCTACCCAGGCCGGTCCCCCTCGTCTTCGACGAGTTCAAGAACATAGGCAAGACTGGCTCGTTCGTCCAGACCGTCGCCGTGGTGCGCAGCCGCAACATCGACGTGGCCATCATGCTGCAGAACGCATCGCAGCTGGAGGAGGTCTACGGCAAGGAGGAAGCGGCGACCATACGCGGCAACTGCGCAACCACCGTCTACCTCTGAAGCAGGCGCGACCGAAGACGGAGGACTGACGCTCTGGGACCTCGACGCGGCCGAGGTGGCGGAGTGGCTCGTCGAGGCCGACGTGCGCTCGACGCCCGGGCCGCAGGAGGCGTCGTCCGCACTCGAGCTCTTGGGATAGGGAGGTGTGTCGATGGTGCTGGCGATGCCGCCGTAGGAGGGAAAAGGCCGCCCATGGCCACCAAGGGAGCCGGCACCGCTTGCGCGGATCTCCATGCCGACGTCCCGGCCACGGGCGGAGCGACGAAAAGGACGGACCAGAAGGCTCGCCTCTGGGACGAAATGGTAGCACACATGTGCCGCACGCGCCGTCGTTGCGCGTGCGGCGAGGGGGAATCTCCACCCCAGCGACGGAAAGGAACCAAAGATGGAAACGACCATCGGACTCGCTCAGAGGAAGAGCGTCGCGAACGAGGGCGCCACCTCGGCCGTCACCACGCTCTGCCTGGGCACCTCGGAATGGACCGACATCGCCACCCTCACGGTGCCGCAGGGCGGGGACGCGGGCGCATACGCCACCTTCCAGTGCCCCTCCGTCTGCGGTGGCTCGGCGCTCACGCTCTCCCCCGCCCTCAAGGAGGTCGCGTTGGACGGCCCCGACGACGCGGTGCTCGAGGCGCGCGGCACGACCAGGGAGGCGGCCGAGTCCGCGATGGCCGAGTGGTGCGCCCTCTGGCGTCCGACCGCGACCACGGCAACGTGAACGAGGGTCGTGGAGGAGGACCACGAGGAGAGGACTCACAGGCTCTTCTTCGAGCTGGACGACCAGCGTGCCTCGAACGTCACGCTCGTCGTCGGCATGGACGACGGGTCGCTCTCCGTCGAGGAAGGG
>CACXDP010000245.1 GCA_902766445.1 uncultured Coriobacteriaceae bacterium | reverse complement strand
GGGTTCATGAGCACGTACGGGAAGTAGATCTCGTGGATGCCGCCGAAGAAGTGGATGATGACAGCGCCGGGAGCGGATTGCTTGGTGGACTCATCCTTGCAGAAGAGGCAGTAGGCGAGAAGAACGCCGAGGCCGGGTCCGGGGTTGGACTCGAGCATGTACATGATGGACTGGCCGGCAACCTTGGACTGCTCGGTTGCGATCGGAACGAACACGCCGTTGCCGATGGCGTTATTCAGGAACAGCACCTTTGCGGGCTCGATGAAGATGGCGAGCAAGGGGAGCAGGCCCCTGGTGACGAGCAGCTCGACACCAGCCTGCAGGATGACGAGGATCGTGCCCATGAAGGGGCCAACGCCATAGTATCCCGCGATGGCGAGCAGCATGCCCAGAATGCCCAGCGAGAAGTTGTCGACGAGCATCTCGAGGCCCGCGGGCTTCCACGTGGCGGCAAACTCGTCCCACTTCTTGATGACGAAGCCTGCGAGCGGTCCCATGAGCATGGCGCCCATGAGCATCGTGTACTCGGATCCGACGATTGCGCCCATGACGGCGATCGAGCCGATTACGCGGCCGCGCTGTCCTGCAATCATCTGGCCACCTTGGCCGGCGATCATAACGGGGATTAGATACTTGAGCATGGGGCTTACGAGCTCGGCGAGCTGCGCGTTGGGCATCCAGCCCGTCTCAATGAATAGCGCCGTGAGGAAACCCCAGGCGATGAAGGCGCCGATGTTGGGCATGACCATGCCGCTAAGCGCCTTTCCAAACCTTGACACCGTCGCTCTGACGTCTGCCATTGTTCTCTCCCTTCTTGTCATTTTCGTTTTGAGATGTTGAAACGACAATTTTGGAGTATAGAGAATTCGAAACGAAAGCGCAATACTGTTGCTGAGAAAATTTTCTAAGCGGTCAAGAAATGTCATTGAGCGCATAAAATTACATAGGAGAGATAGAGTACAGGCGATAAATAATAACTTAAAGAAATCGAAATTTGCCTATTGACACTTTTGTAACGCGAACTACAATGATTGTGAGATGTTGAAACAACAAAGCTGGCAGATCAAATTATTCAGAAAGGATAGGCACAAGACATGTTGGCCAAGGGCGTTAGACTGCACGGCGCGATGGATCTGAGGCTTGAGGAGTTCGAGCTTCCTGAGATCAAAGACGACGAGATGCTCGTCGAGGTCATATCCGACTCGATTTGCATGAGCACTTACAAGATGGCGAAGCTCGGCACCGATCACAAGCGTGTTCACGCGGACGCTGCCGTACATCCTCCCATTACAGGACACGAGTTCGCTGGCAACATTGTCCAGGTTGGCGCTAAGTATGCTGACAAGTACAAGCCTGGCCAGAAGTTCACGATCCAGCCTGCTATCAACTACAAGGGTTCGATGGATTCGCCTGGATACTCCTACGAGTTCTGTGGCGGCGATGCGACGTATTGCATCCTGCCTCAGGAGATCTTCGCGACCGACAGCTTCCTGGTCTATGAGGGGGAGGCGTACTATCAGGCATCATTGGCAGAGCCGCTCTCTTGCTCCATCGGTGCTCTCAATGCGGCTTACCACACCAAGATGGGCGTTTATACCCACGAGATGGGCATCGTCGAGGGTGGTAACCTCGCGATTACCGCTGGTGCCGGCCCGATGGGTCTTGGCGCGCTCACCTATGCGATCCATCGTGATCGCAAGCCGGGACTGCTTGTCGTTACCGACATCAATCAGGATCGCCTCGACCGTGCGGCAAGCCTGTTCCCGCCCGAGGAGGTAAAGCGTGATTGCGGTGTCGAGCTCCACTTCGTGAACACTGGCACGATGGAGGACCCCGTGGCTGAGTTGCGCGCCCTCACCGGTGGCAAGGGCTACGACGACGTGCTATGCTACGCCCCCGTCGCCTCCGTTATCGAGCAGTCAAGTGCCATCCTCGGCCGTGACGGCTGCCTGAACTTCTTCGCAGGCCCGACTGACACATCCTTTAGCGCTCCCATTAACTTCTACGACATTCACTACAACTCCACTCATGTGATGGGCACCACTGGAGGCAACACGCAGG
>CACXDP010000244.1 GCA_902766445.1 uncultured Coriobacteriaceae bacterium | reverse complement strand
CCTTGGTGACCGGGCACATCTTCTCCACATCTGACGAATACTGCATAAAAGCTCCTCTCCACAAATCTTGCGGGGCAACCCCGTGGCACCCCACCATTTGCACAGCTAGCGGCATGATACGCGCCAAATACCATGATGTGAGCGAAAATTTCGGAGCAATCCGTGGAAGGTGCAAAAGTTGCTGTTCAGCGTGCCGAGGGGATACGCAAGTGCGGGAGCTCGTCGAGCGAGAAGCCTTCTCACAATCGAGGGAAGCGCGTTCCCGGGAACACGGCGTGCGTGTGATAGAATCCCCTCACCGAAGAAAACCCTACGAAAGGGGAGAGTATGTCAGACAAGCGTGTGGCCGTATTCCTGGCGCCCGGATGCGAGGAGATCGAGGCCCTGACCGTTGTGGACATCCTGTATCGGGCGTCCATTCCCTGTGACACGGTGTCGGTGGCCGAGGGTCGTGAGGTGACGTCCTCGCACGCCGTTACCATCCTGGCGGACAAGCATGTCTCGGATGTGGACTTCTCTGCCTACGATATGCTGGTGTTGCCGGGAGGGCTTCCGGGCACGCCTAACCTGCATGCCTGTGCGCCGCTCATGGAAGCCGTGCATGATTTCGCGGAAAAGGGAAAGTTGCTCTCGGCAATCTGCGCGGCACCTTCGATATTCGCCGAGGAAGGCCTGCTCAAGGGTCGTCGTGCCACAAGCAATCCTGGCTTCCAGCACGTGCTGGCCGAGCAGGGCGCTGAGCTGCTCGCCGACGAGCCCGTCGTGGTGGACGGCAACTTCACTACGAGCCAGGGGATGGGCACGGCCATCGACTTCGCCCTGGAGATCGTGCGCCGTTTCAAGGGCGACGACGAGGTCGAGCGCCTCAAGGGTGCCGTGGTGTATTGGCAGCGCTAGAGAAGCGTAGCACACGATCGTCGGGAATTGAGGCCGCCCGGCAGGCTCCTCCGTACAAGCTCATGCTCGTGCTTGCGGCGGCGCTGTGGGGCGGCTCGTTCGTCGTGCTCAAGGGTGCGCTTGATGTCGTGGAGCCATCATGGTTGCTTGGCATCCGATTCACGCTCTCTGGCATCCTCATGGCATGCGTGTTTGGGCGACGTGTCGCGGCGACGCTCGACCACTCGCAGCTCCTTGCGGGCATAGCGCTCGGTGTGACGGGAGGTCTTGGCTACCTCATCCAGAATCTTGGTCTCGTTGACACGACGCCCGGGCACAACGCATTCCTCACTGCCACCTACTGCGTGATGGTGCCCTTCCTGCATTGGGCGGTGACGCGTGTCCGTCCCACGCTTGCGAACGTGGCGGCAGCGGTGCTTGCGCTCGGTGGCGTGGGCGTGCTCTCGCTGGGAGGTGCCGAGCCGTTTGCCCTGCGCTGGGGCGACTGGATGACCATCGTTGGTGCGTTCTGGTTTGCCGTGCAGATCGAGGTGATGGTGGCCGTGGCGAAGGGGCGCGACATTCTCGTGATGACCGTGGTGGAGTTCTTCGTCATGGGCCTCGTGTGCCTGCTCTATGGCGTAGTGGCGCAGCCGTTTCCTTCGCCTGATGTCTTTGCAGGCGTGGACTTCTGGCTGCAGATGGCCTATCTGGTCGTGCTGTCATCGTGCATATGCACTGTATTTCAGAATGTTGGTCAGGCTCACGTGCCGCCTGCTCAGGCATCGCTGCTGCTCTCGTTGGAGAGCGTCTTTGGCGTGGCGTTCAGCGTGCTCATCTATGGAGAGCCGCTGACGCCACAGCTTTCCCTTGGTTTCGGCATGGTGTTCGGTGCGGTGCTCCTGAGTGAACTCGTCCCCGCTCGAAGGGCAGCGTAGACGCTGGCTTTTGCCTATCGATTTGGCACCGTTATTTTGAGTGCGTGTTTCTTGTCATTCTGAATCCCCCGAGTGCGTGGTTCGAGTCTCGAATCACGCACTCGGCCACTCTACGATGACGAAAACCACGCACTCGATTCGGGGCGGTCGAGCGGCTTTGCGAATCGTGCGGCAAAGACCTTCGCAAGCGCGCGGCTTTCGACACGGCTGAAGCTACCTTCTCTCATTTTGTAAGCTTGCGTCGGATGACCTCAAGGGAGTAGGCTATAGGTTTCCGTATACCTGCGACTGGAAGGTGGGCAATGAGTCTGGAGAGCTCTCTCAAGAAGCTCTGCACGCCGGCAGTACTCAGCCGTGCACGCCGACTGGCGGCTACGGGTGATGCGCTGCACGTGCGGAGGTGTCGCTATGAGGGGGAGGAGACCGTCATTGACGCTCGTGTTGACTCCTCTGCCAGCTGGGATGGTCCGCATCGCCCGCAGGTCGTCATCGACGAGGAGCGGGGCGACATCACCTACTTTGAATGCGACTGCACGAGTTCGCGGGGCACGAATAAGCCCTGCAAGCACTCAGCAGCACTTATCCTGGACTTTTGTGCGAGGCCCGATAGCTATGAGGGCTACGATGTGGCTGGACGTGTGCGTACGTCGCGCGCAATCGTCAGCCTCCTCGAGCGCACTATGCGGGCAGATGTTCCCGCGGCGGGTACGACGACCGAACCACGAGGCCATACTGTGGACATCGAGCTTGGCCTCGTGTACGAGGCGGGCTTTTCCGCACGGTTTCGCCTGGTAGGGTCGCAAGGCAGCTATGTGATGCGATCTATATCCGAATTCGTATCCAATGTCGAGCGACGTACGTTTGCCTCCTATGGGAGGCGGCTATCGTTTGTGCATGACGAAGGTGCATTCACGGAACGTGGCTGGCAGGTTGCGGAGTGTTTGTTGCGAGCCGTGCGAAACCGTCGTGCCTATGCCTTTGACCGGGCGGTCGGCGCGGGGCCGTTGGGTACGAACGGGGCACCTCAGCGCGATATGCATCTCTCGTCGGTGGAACTTTGGGACCTGCTGGTCATCTATGCGGGAGAGTCCATCGTCCTTGAGGACCACGCGAAACGAAGCGAGGGGGAGAGTCCGGCGAAGAAACTGCGTGTGATCGATGGAGACCCGGAGCTCGGCTTCTCGCTCACAGACTTTGCGGACGGAGCTTACGAAATCACGCGTGAGGGTGGTGCTCGATACGTGACGTCGGGTGGGCGGGCTCTCGCATGGGACGATGACTGCCTGTACTGTTGCTCCGAGCGGTTTTCTCGGTGTGTCAGCATGCTGGGAGATGTGCTCACATCTGGAGCTGAAAAGTTCGTGGTTGCTCAGCGTGACGTGCCGGCGTTTGTGGCTTGGGGGCTACCGCTTCTCGAAAGGGCTGGACGCACGGAGGTGCCCTCCGAACTCGAAGTCTTGCGCCCTGCGCCGCTGGAGCTCGAGTTCTATCTCGACCGGAATGATCGCGGTGTCATGTGCGAGCCGTATGCGGTCTATGGCGGTAGCAAGCTTCCGCTCATGGGCGGATCTGCCACGGAAGAAAGCGCGCGCAAAGACGAGACGGACGTGACTGTCCGCGACGCAAAGGCTGAGGCTCAAGGTCGTACGGCCGTGAGACGCTACTTCACCATGACTGAGGACGGTGCTCTGCTGGTGCCCGCGAGCGATGCCGATGCGGTTGCCGCGTTCGTCTTTGAGGGAGTAGGCGAGCTTCAGAGGCTGGGTACAGTCTATGCCACCGATGCGTACGACCGGCTTAAGTCGAAGGTGCGGCCCAAGCCAAAGCTCGAGCTCTCCGTCCGATCCAATCTCCTT
>CACXDP010000243.1 GCA_902766445.1 uncultured Coriobacteriaceae bacterium | reverse complement strand
GACGGTGGAGCGAATCTCGTCCGCACTCGGCCTGGACCAGCCGCTGCCCGTCCAGTTCGCCAACTACATCCTCGGCGCGGCGCACGGGGACTTTGGCGAGAGCTATACGCTCGGCAAGCCCGTGGCAGAGCTCATCGGACCCGCGTTCGTCAACACGCTCTGGCTCGCTCTCGGCGCCGCGCTTGTCGCATGGGTCGTGGGCATCGCGTGCGGACTCGTCGCCGCAGTGCACAAGAGCAGTATCATAGACCGCCTCTTTATGGGTTTCTCGCTGCTCGGCGTATCGCTGCCCGTGTTCATGGTCGCCATGTTGCTGCAGTACGTCTTTGCACGATACCTGCATTGGCTTCCCGTCGCTGGGGTATCCGACTGGACCGGATACATCCTTCCGGCAATCGCCCTGGGATGGGGTTCGGCCGGCAGCATCGCACGGCTCGTACGCTCCTCGGTCATCGAGGTGTTGCAGCAGGACTACATCGACACGGCCCGCGCCAAGGGCCGCACGAACACGCAGGTCCTCGTGCTTCATGCGCTCAGAAACGCCATGCTGCCCGTCATAACGCTCATGGCCATGCAGTTCTCGGGCCTGCTTTCTGGCGCCGTCATCACGGAGACGGTCTTTTCCATCAACGGCATCGGCAGGCTTTCCGTGCAGGCAATCGCGGGTCGTGACATACCACTGCTGCAGGGAACGACGCTGCTGTGCACCTTCGTGATCGTTATGGGAAACCTCGCCGCCGACCTCCTGTACAACGTCTGCGACCCGCGCGTACGGAAGGGGGCGTAAGGCAGTGGACCCCTCCGCAAACATCAATGTGACGTCCGTGACAGAGGGCGAGCTGGGGCTCAACTCGCCTGCCACCACCTTTGAGGAGCCCGCGAGCGTGCTGCATCGCCTCGCTAGGGACCACAAGATATCGATCGTGTCGGCCGTGGTCATCGTCCTCTTTGTGCTGGGTGCCATCCTTGCCCCGGTGCTCACGCCATACGCGTACGACTCCGTCAACCTATCGGAGCGACTGGCGGCACCGTCGCTAGAGCACCTCTTTGGCACGGACGAAGCTGGTCGCGACATACTCACGCGCATGCTCTATGGCTCGCGCGTATCGCTGCTCATCGGCATAGTGCCCACGCTGCTCTCCGTTGTGGTGGGCACGCTCATCGGCATGATTGCCGGCTACCACGGCGGCAAGGTGGACACCGTCATCATGCGCGTGGCCGACATCGTCATGTCGTTTCCCACCATGCTCCTCGCCATGGTCGTGATGTACACGCTCGGTGGCGGCACCGCGAACGTGTTCCTGACCATGGTCCTCGTGGGCTGGGCCGCCGTCGCACGCGTCGTACGTGCGGAGACGCTCAAGCTCAAGGAAAGCGAGTATGTGGAGGCGGCGCGCATCATAGGCGTGAGGCGCGCGCGTATCATCCTGCGCCACATCCTCCCCAACTGCCTACCCACGGTCATCGTCCTCTTTACGCTGGAGATTCCCTCGTCCATTCTCACGGAGAGCAGCCTGAGCTTCCTCGGCATGGGAGTCCAGCCGCCCAGCGCCTCGTGGGGACTCATGGTGAGCGCGGGTCGGGAGTTCCTCTACCACGCTCCCTGGCTGTGCTTCGCGCCATGCCTGGCCATCATGGCCATCGTGCTCGCCTTCAACTATTTGGGTGACGGGCTGCGCGACGTTCTCGACCCGCACCTGCAGAGCCAGTAAGGAGGCAACATGGCACAAAGCACACTTGAGGTGTCGCACCTCCATACGAGCTTCTTCACCGAGCGCGGTGAGGTAAAGGCCGTGCAAGACGTGAGCATGCGGGTCGGCAAGGGCCAAGTGGTAGGCGTCGTAGGCGAGTCGGGTTGCGGGAAGTCCATGGTCGCGCGCTCCGTCATGGGGCTCGTGAAGAAGCCCGGCAGAATCGTGAGCGGAAGCATCCTGCTCGAGGGGCAAGAGCTCACGTCGCTCGACGAGAAGGAGCTTTGCAAGATTCGCGGCAGAGACATGTCGATGGTCTTCCAGGAGCCCATGACCAGCCTCAACCCAACCATGCGCGTGGGCCGACAGGTTCAAGAGGTCGTTACCATCCACGAAGACGTACCCAAGGAGGAGGCGCGTCGGCGCACCCTGGAGATTCTCTCCGCCGTCGGCATCCCCGAGGTCGAGGCACGCTACGACGCCTACCCCCACGAGCTTTCGGGCGGGCTGCGGCAGCGCGTGATGATAGCCATGGCCATGGTCATGCGGCCGCGCCTGCTGATTGCTGACGAACCGACCACCGCCTTGGACGCCACGGTCGAGACGCAGATAATAGCCCTGCTCAGGAAGCTCGCCGACGAAGGCACGTCGGTGCTCATCATCAGTCACAACTTGGGAGTGATAGCACAGCTGGCCGACCACGTATACGTCATGTATGCGGGCCGCGTCGTGGAGAGCGCCAGTGTGTACGAGCTGTTTGACAATCCCCTGCATCCGTATACGCGCG
>CACXDP010000242.1 GCA_902766445.1 uncultured Coriobacteriaceae bacterium | reverse complement strand
TACTGATCCACGCAGGAGAGATACGCCATCTTCACCACATACCGAAGTTTAGTTGCCGCAGAATCACAAATCAGGGGCATGGGGCGATGACTGTCGCGGGCTACAAGCCCGCTACCTGCTGTTTTTCTTCCATGTGAATCAATTGTGCCAGTCGGTTTAGTTGCCTCGTAGTTATCACGTAGTTATCAACTAGTTGCCTCCATCCATCTATCCTTCTGCTATGCTCCTGCAAAAGAAGGGCTAAGGAGGAGCTATGGGCAACCAGGAGACATTGGAACTCATCTATTCCCTTGCAGGCTTTCCCAACGAAACGGAATGGCTTGAGTTCAAGGAGGGCAACAGCGAGCCCGCTCGTATTGCACGCGACATATCCGCCCTCGCAAACTCTGCAGCATTTCTGGGCAAGGAATACGCCTACAAGATATGGGGTCTTGAAGACCACTCTCACAAGCTCGTTGGTACGTCGTTCCGTAATCTTCGGGCGCATGGCAAAGGCAACCAGGCCCTACTCATTTGGCTGCGCAACGTATTGTCTCGTAATGCAAACTACGAGTTCTTGAGCTGCGAACACGGCTCCATGCACTTCGAGGTTTTGAGGATTCGGGCAGCCAGTGCCCAACCCGTCTACTATGACAAGGATGCGTACATTCGCGAAGGAAGCAGTAGCTGTCGCCTTGAGCCCGGCTCGGCAAAAGAGGCGGAATTGTGGCGTAGGCTTCAACGCGAGGGATACGAGCTGCGAGCAGCTGTAGAGGATGCGGACGAGAATGCCGTCACCGAGCTACTGAATATGGAGGTCTACTATCGGTTGCTTGGACTCAGGCGACCTCACGACACGGCTAACGCGCTGCAGCCCCTCCTTGAGCAGCATCTCATAAAACGGCAGGACAATGGACGATACACCATTACCAATCTCGGCGCGTTGCTCGTGGGAAAGCGCCTTAGCTCTTACCTAGGCCTCGGCAAACGAATACTTAGGGTAGTTCGTCATGAGGGCCGGGGCAACTTCAAAATTCTTGAGGATCGCCACTTTGACTGTGGATATGCAATCGCATTGCCCGAAGCACAGAGGTTTATAATGTCGAGTATCTCCTCCCGCGAAATCCTTGATGGCGCATTCCGCCGTGTAGAGTACCTATATCCGGAAGCAGCCATTCGCGAGCTTTTGTCCAACGTGGTCATGCACCAAGACCTGAGCGATACTACCGCTGGCCCCACCGTTGGCATCTACGAGAATCGTATCGAATTCTCGAACCCCGGTATTTCACTTGTTCCCATAGAGCGTCTTTTGAACGCGCGTCCCAGAACTCGCAATCCCATGCTGGTGAACGTCATGAGGCAAATGGACCTCTGTGAAGAAGACGGCACGGGTTGGGATATAACCGTTGATGCTTGCGAAGTCGCAAATATACCGGCTCCGCAAGCTGAGTGTGACGAGAACGCAGGCACAAAGGTTACGCTCTTTGGTGGGCGCGCATACGACAGGATGACAAAGGCTGAGCGCAAAAACGCCGTCTATTGGCATGCGTGCCTGCTTTACGCCCAGGGGGAATCCATGAGCAACCAAACGCTGCGCGAGCGCTTTGGTCTAGATGGCTCGCGCAAGAACACAGTGGCCATGTCGCGTCTTATTCGCGAGTCTCTCAATGACGGGCTCATCCGCGAAGAAGACGAAGACGCATCAGACAAGCTCAGACGCTACATCCCGTATTGGGGTTAACTGACGCACAGTTTAGTTGCCGCAGAATCACAAATCAGGGGCATGGGGCGAGGGTCGTTGCAGGCTACAAGCCCACTACCTGCGGTTTTTCTTCCAAGTGAAACAATTGCACCAGTCGGTTTAGTTGCCTCGTAGTTATCACGTAGTTATCAACTAGTCGCCTAATTGTGCATGATGTCGGCCTAGAAGGCCATGCGCTTGGCGCAGCAATCGAAGGGCAATCGAGCTTTAGCGCGACAAGCTACACCGTGCCCTCAAAGAGCGTGTACATAGGATACCGCTCTATCTTGCAGCTGTGTTCCTTTGTCTTTGCGTCGTAGCTCACGCCGACGAGCACGATGTCGCCACCGAACCCCTGCAAGGCCCGAGGGTAGTTCCTGTCATGTATCTGCCGTATCGCGCCGTCCGCTGAGTTGTCCCACTTCAGCTCCACGACCATTACCGGAAGTGACGACCTACGTTTGGGAAGGAACACGACGTCAGCCAAGCCGTGACCCGAGGGAAGCTCCTCAATCTTGGCATACTGATCCACACAGGAGAGATATGCCATCTTCACCACATATCTTAGGCTTTGCTCATTGTTGTAGAAGCTCGGTGCATACTCCGAATCGTGTACGTCTTGGATGGTCTTGGCAACATCTGCCTCCCTACCCGCAAGAGTATCCTCGAGTAGTGCATCAGAACGCCGAACCAGTGCGACGAGCTCCGGGTGCCTCGCACGGCGCAGGATGTTGTCGAACTCCGTGCGGACCTCTTCGTTCGGAATGCTACAGAGACCTGTCATCACCTCATCTTCGTCATCATAGAAATCCGGCACTTCCTCATACGTGAGATAGCCGAGGTGAACCATGAGCGTGAGGACGTCATCCTTACAGGTAAACGTCTCGACGTCGTTCTGAAAGGAATCGGTGTCAATCTCGACCTGTTCTCCAGCCATGAGTCGGGCAATGTCCGCCTGCAGACCATCCTGATCCATGTCGATGTAGGTCATCAGCGCGTCGGCCGCCGAGGTCTTCTTCCAGTAGGACTTGTATCTGCCCGAATCAAGGGCATGCATGACGGAGTAGGGATTGTACATGGAGCGCACGTTACCTACGGTGTAGCCGTCATACCATCGCCTCATGCGCGCGAAGCTCCTGTCCCGCTCCTCACAGAGCGTACGCACCTCCCGTTCAGTGAAACCGACATACTCGGCAAAATTGCCCGGATCCAGTACGGAATACTCACGGAAGTCAGAGATCGCCGACTGCGAGCCGTTCTTCTTTATAGGAAGGATGCCGGTCATGTAGGCGGCCGCGACGACCTTGGGCGTGAAGCTGTTGTTTTTGAACCACGAGCGGAGCAGGTTGAGATAGCGACCCTGCGTCTCGCTGTCGTGGGTGGCCTCGCGTATGAGAGCGTCCCACTCGTCGATGATGAAGATGACCTTGGCCCCGGTTGCGTTTACGAGAGCTATGAGGGCCTCGGTGGCAGTATCCTTCTCCCCGCATGCAGGGCAGAGCTCCGCAGCCTCGCGTCGCACTGCCAAGGAGATTCTCGCCGGAACCTCGCGCAGCGGAGTCCCCTCGACCTCGGCCTCGGAGACGAAGCTCGTCACGTCAAGGCTTATGACGTGGTACTTGTTGATGTGCTGGTCGAAGCTCGAATCATGCGCAATCTCGTAGTCCGCAAACAGCTCGCGAGAGTCGCAGCTCACATCGTAATAAGCGCACAGCATCTGGGCGGCATAGGACTTTCCGAAGCGGCGAGGCATGCTGATACAAGTAAGGTTTTTGCCAGTTCCGATTGTCTGATTGAGCTGGCTAATCAGCCCCGTCTTATCTACATACCCCATGTTCGTCATTCGAACGAACCCACTGTTTCCCGGATCAAGGTATGTGCCCATGTCGCATCCTCCTCGCAGTCTTTGCAAGTGTGTATCCATTATAGCACGGACAGGAGGACTCACAGCCATCAGGCTGAGAAGCTTTGTCCGCAACTCTTCGCAACGACCCTGCCGATGGTTCGGCTCGCTCCGTCTTCGATATAATAGAAAGAATAGAAAGGCACGTGCATGCGCGATATGGCGCTCACTCCCTCCTTCGGGAACCGGCCGACACAGCTCGTAGGCAGAGACCAAATCGTGCGAGGCTTTCTCGAAATACGTGCATGACGGACTTGCTGAACTCGTTTGACATTCTTTGCGCTGCATAATAAGGGCCCATTCCCAAAACCTATCGGCGGAGGTCGTGTTTTAGCATTCCCCATCTGCCGGCGGGACTGGTGCCTGCGTGTCGTGTTCTTTGGGTTTTGCGTTGGCGTGGCTCGCCTTCCTCCAGATTGGCGTTCGCGTGGCCGGATTCCTCCAGATCGACGTTCACGTGGCAAGAACCGCCACACCAACGTCAATCAGGAGGCAAAATACCCACACCAACGTCAAATCCAAGGAATGCCGCCACACCAACGTCAATCCCATGGAGCGCGTGCCACACCAACGTCAATCCCAAGGAAAGACCAACAGAATTGGACGGATAATCTACTCTGCGGCTCGAACGTCCGCGGCGCTGTGGTGCAAACCCATCGAATACAGGCCCATACGCGGCTACCGACCCATTACTTGGGACTGAACCAAAAAAGCCGTCACTTGCGCCTTCCGCCATTGACGAAGGGGGCGACGACTCCAAGAATCTTTCGCGCTACCTTGAAAGCACCTTCATCGGGGAGCACGGCATTAGCGACACCGAGCGCGAGGTCAATCACCAACTTCTGGTTTTCCGGCGTCATGAACCACTTTATCGCGTCATCCATAAATGCCTGGGCAGGCTCCTTGTCAGACTTCCACCTGTTTGACCACTGATCGTCGTTCTTCACGACACTTGCTTGATGCACGCTCTGATCGAGCACGTGCACCTGGTCTATGACCTCCTCGACTTCGTAGCCACGGTCGCGCATCTTCTGCGTGATGGCACTCCCGAAAGTGACAAGATAGGCCTGCTTAAGGGAGTTCTTCGGCTGATAACGCTCCAGAGACTGCACGGCGATGTCTAGCGCGAGGTCGGCATCAAACCCGTTATTCCCCGACGCGAGAACAGGGAACGCTATGCTCTCAAGTCCCATCTCGTCCGCCAGCACAAGGGCAGACGCGTATGCCATGCACAACTCTTCGTAGCACTTACGCTCCTCCCTCTCGCGCCATTTGGGAACGATGGTGTGCAGGATGACCTTTGCGGGAAGCGCATAGCCAAGTGTGGGTATGGATACGCCAGGGACGAGGCGCATGCCTTTCTTCTTCGCTTCTTCGGACCTCATGGCACACTCCGCCTCGAGCTCCTTGCGTCCCGCCGCCTCGTACAGCGCCAATGACGCTCCCGTACCAACGATGAGTCTCCAGTTCGCCGGAAGAACAACCGCATCGACCTGCATGCGAGCGATGTCGTTACGCTCTGCTTTGAAATCCATGATTCCTCCCATGCCGTAAACAAGATAGCCAGCGTTGATTCTAGTCCACCTCGGCTGTTATGCTCGGGTGACGTGCGTAAGTCTGACAAGCCTTTGGCCCATTTCAAGGGCGCTGGCAGACCATTAGAATGATATTGAACGTAGTTAACCCAGAGAATGCGGAAACGGAAGTCTTTATGAGCAATGGAATAACCGACCAAAACGAGCCCAACGAGCCTCGAGACGATAGCGGTTGGATATCTCTAGTCAACGATGACATTCTTTCACGCATGGTCGAGCGGGAAGACGAGCTTCCAGCAACCCTTTCTGTGTTGGCAGATATGCTTTCGGACTCCATCCCAGAGGCGGTGGCAGTAGTCGATGCCGTAGCGCAGTACGGACATGCTATAGTGCGATTCCCGGAAGGTAAAGGATTCGCAGACCTCATGGATCGCAAAGGTGCCGAATTTGCTGGTTGGAAGCACTTTGCCGCGAGGTCACAGAACGGTGGTGTGGGAGGAGGGAACGTTGCTCTGCGCCAAGTCGCTCTCTCCCCTACAGCAGTCGCAAACATGGCACTGCAAGGTGCAGCGATAGTCGTTGGACAGGCCTATATGGCGAAAATCGATGACGAGCTGAAGGGCATCCGCAAAGATATCGATACTGTCGTGCAACGTCTAGATGATACCTACATCGGTGAGCTTGAGGGTTGGGCCGAGACGCTGACCGAGTACCACGACGAGCTAAAGACCATAAGTCGTGACTCCGTAAGTCGACAAGCAGCCCTCAACGACATTCGCCACATTATTGGTAGTCTGAGAGGACGCTTTAATACGGAGACGAAACGCGTTAAGCGAATGATTGATGAGGCGTCGGGTTTAGCGGTTGCCGACGAAGAAACTGTCCGCCGCACGTTGGGAGAATTCGAGATTGCAGTCCGTAGAGCTTTATTTGTCTTCTTACTGAATGGGATTGCCGGACAGCTCGAGCTTTCATACATGAATGATTATACTCACGACAACATACGCCGTGTGCGCAAGCGTGTAGAGGATCAAGCGAATCGCCTAGATGCAATTCATAAGGATGGGATAGCTGTACTGATGGATGTCGCCGGACGTACAAATGGCCCAATTTGGGAGGAAGTTGCCACGCATTTTGGCGACGAGATCGAAGACCCTGGGCCAATTGACATTGCGCTCAGAGTGGGGCGCTTTGTTCTTCGAGCAAACCCGTTGGGCTTCTTCGTCGACGAAATCGCCCAAGCCAGCGGCGAAGCAGCCCGCAAGAGCAAAAGTGAGCGACAAGACCGGATGAAGAAAGAGGCCCGCAAAGTCTCCCCCGATGCCTCGTTCAACGCGAGGGAAATTGCAGATCGGCTCCTAGCGGAATTCGACAAGCTCGAGTTCAGACATAACGAGGCCAATGCGCTTGTATTGCATGGAGACAGAGTAACACTTGCCATAGTCAAGGATGATGATATGCTCCCCGCCGCATTGGCTGCACGAGAAATGGACTCAATACCGCCTGACAACTCATGAAGCGAAAGCATGGGTCGATGCTAACAACCTTTGCCTCTACCCAGAAGAGATTGCTCTGACATCTCGCACGCACGTTATGCTATCCGCCTGTAAGATACTATACCGAACAGCACAGCAGCATCCCACTGCATCCAAGAAGGAGTCCTTACGAAATGGCAGTGCATTATCACGAGGGAAGATTTCCACCGCAAAAGCTAGACTGGGAGCGCATTGCCCCACACCTCGCAATCGCCATGGCAGAACTCGCCCGATATGATACGTCCTTGTCCATCATCCCAAATCAAGACATACTTCTCTCCCCATTACTGATGGCAGAGGCAACAACCTCGTCTCGCATAGAGGGGACACGAGCAACCATGAGCGACGTACTCGCTTACGAGGCGGGCATGGTTGATGTGGACCCCGAAAAACGAAACGATATCCAAGAAGTCATTAATTATCGAAACGCCGTACACGTGGCGGAAGACATGCTCAAAGAGTTGCCCCTAACGGGCCGTGTTTTGCGAGCCACGCACGCGGTATTATTGCAAGGCGTACGCGGGGAAATGAAATCGCCTGGCAGATACCGAATCGATCAGGTATTTATCGGTCCATCCAACGATATAAGTGAAGCCCGCTACATGCCCCCTAAGGCCGCGGCAGTTCCCGACGCGATGGCCGCATGGGAACGCTACGCCAACGACGAAGCACAGATACCGCTCATCAAAGCGGCGCTTGCGCATGCGGAGTTCGAAGCAATTCATCCGTTCAGCGATGGCAATGGACGCATTGGCCGCATGGTCATTCCACTCATGTTCACAATAGACGGAATTATCGCAAATCCTTGCTTCTATCTCAGTGAATTCTTCGAGCATAGAAACACGGAGTACCAAGATATGCTCCTTGCGGTATCCGAAAGAGATGCTTGGACGGAGTGGTGCGTATTCTTTCTCGATGCCGTAGCAAGTCAGGCTAAGGAAAATGCCTTAAAAGCTCGAGGCATATTCAACCTGTACGAGAACACATTAGATTTCATAATGAGCGCCGTCCGATCCGACAACGCAGCCCGCGTCACTCCTTTCCTGTTCAAGATGGCGGTGTTCCCTTCCAGCACTTTCACGAAGGACGCTGGCTTGAGCGAGGGAACATCGAGAAGGCTTATCAAGGCCCTGAAGGACGACGAGCGCATTGTTGAAATCCTGCCACACAGGGGCAATAACCCAGCAGTCTTTGCCTTTCCTGAACTGCTACGACTTGTTGAGGGAGTAAGTCTCAGCGTCCGCCAATCGTGACGGACAACGCAGTTTGTCCGCCAGAATTCGTTCTTTGTGGCGGACAAACTGATTTGTCCGCCACAAATGGCGGACAAAAAAAGCGGTCCCCCGGCGCAATCGCTGGGGGACCGCCCTTGCATGCTGACGTGGTCGCCTTACTCCTGCCGCACGCCAATCACTAT
>CACXDP010000241.1 GCA_902766445.1 uncultured Coriobacteriaceae bacterium | reverse complement strand
CGAGTTGAAGAGGGGGATCGGCCGTTGGTCCGCGTCGAGCAGCGCGAGGGTGACGTCTTGGTCGGCCCTGATGGCGGAGACGGGGTAGCTCACCATGTACCTGCCGTCCCCCTGAAGGGCGAGCTCGACCTCCAGCTCGCCCTTGGGGCCGTCCATGGCGGCCTTCGCGCCCTCGGCCAAGCCGTCGGGCACCTCGAGGTAGAAGTTCAGCCCCAGCTCGCCGCCAAGGGTGAGGTTGGCCGTCGACACGACGGCGACGTCCTGCCGGGGTTCCCACTTCGCGTAGAGGGTCGTCGCCTCGCTTACGGTGTCGGTATCAAAATCCCAGGCGTTGGTGCAGGCATCTTCCTTGTACCAGCCGCCGAACTCCCAGCCGCCCGCGGTCAGGTCGTCGGGCTTGGCCACGAGGCTGCCAGACGCGACGGTCTGCGATCCCTGCAAGGGGGAGACCATACCGTGGCCGTTGGCGTCGAAGGTCACGGTGACGGACGAGTCGAGGAACAGCTGGCCCTCGGCGTTCTTGCCGACCGCGTATCCCGGTATCTCGCAAATGAAGTCTTCCGTCTCGTTGTATTGGACGTCGTCGCTCGCCGTAAACACGCGGGGTGCCCTATCGGGCCTGAAGGTCAGGCCGATGGGCTCCGGCGGCGTGAGCGGGCCTGTAACCCTTATCTCCTTTATATGGTCGCTTGCGACGTAGACCGTGTTGGGGACGTTCTGCCTCGTCTCCGTCCCCACGTTGCCCGTCTCGCCGATGTTCCCGCTGATGAGCGGCGACCCGGAGAGGTACAGGGTGCCGTTCCCCCCGCCGAATCCCCCCGTGTGCCAGACACACACGTCGTCTGCATTCACGCCGCGGCAGTAGTTGTGCGCGATCGTGCCGCCGTTCACATACAGATTGGAGCTATTGACGTGGAACGCCCCTTGATCCCCACCGAGGGAGGCGTTGTACATCACGCTGCCGCCGTTCATCGTGAACGTGGCCCCATTGTGCATCGCGACCGCTGCGCCCTCGCCCCAGCCGCCGTCTATTTGGGCCAGGTTGCCGATGATGTTGCCCGCGTTCATCGTCACGGCTCCGCCCCGAAGCCATATGCCTCCACCATATGACCAGTTGCCATCATAGCCTCCGAGGCCGCCGGTGATGTACCCGCCGGAGAACACCGAGTACCCGCTCTCCAGGGAGTCGTCCACCGTGGCGAGTCCCGCCCCGGTGCCGCCGTTGTCATCGAACCTGAACCTGTGGGTCTTCCCCTCGTCGCTGTCGTTCAGCGTGAGGTCGCCGCCCACGACGGTGATTACGGGGCACGTCCTGTTGTTGGCGATGCCGTGGCCGTTGAGGTCGAGGACCTTCTTGTTGGAGACGTTGATGGTGCTGGTCGTCTGCACGTCCGCGAGCAGCTTGAGCGTGCTGCCGTCCGCCGCGCCGTTCCACGCGGCCACGGCAGCGGAGAAGTCGGCGTACCCGGTGCCGTCCACCTCGGCGACAAGCTTTACCACCGTCACATCGCAGGAGGCGGACTTGGTGCCGTCCGCATTGCTGGTGCAGGTAACGGTGGCCGTGCCCGCCGTGACGCCCTTGGCCCAGACGGTCAGCACGTCGGTGGCGTCCGAGCCGACCTCGTTCTCGCAGCTCTCGTCGGTGTACAGCTTCACGGCGTCCCCGTCGACCCTCCACACGACGGTCTTGTCCGTGGCATCGTCGGGCGAGACGGTGGCCGTGAGGGCAACGGCACCGTCTACGTAAATGCTTGTCGTGGACGGGTCGAGCGTCACGGAGTCGACGGATGCGCCGGACTCTGCGACGGTAATGTCGAGGGAGTACGGGAACTCCTCATAATCATAGCCCGTGTAAAACCCTTGAACTGTAGCAGTGCCTGCAAACGCAGCGTTTATCGTCACGCAGTCACCGAGCCAACCCATTTCGGCAGTTACCTTGCCTTCGCCACCGGACGTAACGCTTGGGGCTTTGTCTTCGGTGCAGAAGGAACCACCGTATAGTGCTTTGATAATAGAGTCCAGCTCGAGGGGTTCATCCTCTCCATTCTGAAAATCACACTCGAACGTGTGCGGCAACGTGACGGTCCTCGTTTCCGTTTTGCCATTCGCGGCGAACGTGACGTCGTACTGTGTCTCCGCCAGCGCCGTGGCGGGCCCCAGCAGCGCCCGAGTCGCGGGTCCCAGCGGCGGCAGCGACGACATTACCATCGCCAGCGCGACGACAAGCGCCACAATCCCCCTCGCGATCGGCCTCAAGCCTCTTGTCTGTCTTCCCATGGGTCCTTCCTTTCTTTCCCGTCTGCAGCTGCCACTGCAACCGCACTGCCATGCCAAACAAAAGACCGCCGGACCCGCATGGGCATGACGCCCCGCCGGGACCGACGGCCACCCGTCGCGAACGTAGCTGTGATCGACTCTCGCAAGGAATGTGCGGCCATCCCTTGCGCATGACGTGCGTGTGCCTCTCCGCATGGCCACCAACCCCCTCCCGAAGTTTTCCCGGCCCTCGCGCTGACGCTGCGGTGCCACGCAGACGCCGCACCAGCCCACGCTACTGTCCGATTGTGTTCTTGCTTCGATTATTTCCGCCGCCCTCGGCCTCAGGCAAGGAACCATTTT
>CACXDP010000240.1 GCA_902766445.1 uncultured Coriobacteriaceae bacterium | reverse complement strand
TGAGCGAGATGGGTCGTTTCATCCAGGACGGCATGCCGCTCACCAAGCGTCGCATCACGGTGATGGGGGATGCCGTGGAGCATCCGCAAAACCTCGAGGTCTACATCGGCACCCCGATTGCCGAGATTTTGCAGTACTGCGGGCTCAAAGAAGAACCGCGCAAGGTGGTCATCGGAGGTCCGATGATGGGCGTCACTCAGTCCGAGCTCGACGCACCCATCGTTCGGCAAAACAGCGGACTGCTTGCGTTTGCTCATGAGGTGGTCGAGCGTCCGCAGACAACGGCCTGCATACGCTGCAGTGCATGCATTGACAACTGTCCGATGCGTCTGGCACCCATCGACATCCAAAAGGCCTACATGCGTCGTGACGTGGACGACCTCGACGAGCTGATGGCCGACCTCTGTGTGGAGTGCGGTACCTGCTCATATGTGTGCCCGGCCAAGCAACCGCTCGCGCAGTCCACCAAATTCGCCCGCAGCTTCCTGCGTGCAAAGAAGCGCGAAGCGCAGGGAAGGAGGTAACACATGGAACAACAACTGCCCCTGCATCCAGCGGAGGAGACGGGCCGTCCACTCGTTCTGCTCACGGCGCCTCAGCTCATGGCCCCGGTGAGTACGCATACCATCATGCGCGATGTGCTCATCGCGCTGACGCCCGCGCTCGTGGCGTCGATTGTGACTTTCGGGCTGGGTGCGGCACTGGTGACGGCGGTCTCGGTCCTTTCTTGCGTGGGCTTCGAGTACCTGTGGTGCCGCCTGCGCAAGCTGCCAAACACCTGCGGGGATCTCTCGGCGGCTGTCACGGGTATGTTGCTTGCGTTCAACTTGCCCTCGACCCTGCCGATTTACATGGTGGTGATTGGCGCGTTCGTCGCCATCGTCATGACCAAGGAGCTCTTTGGTGGCATCGGCTGCAACTTCGCCAATCCCGCCGTCGTGGGGCGCATCTTTCTGGCGGTCGCGTTCCCCTCTGCCATGGCGACCTTCATGGAGCCGACGGGCTTGGCGCTGGGCGGGGTGGACCTCGTGAGTTCGGCGACGCCACTGGCACCTGCCGCCGAGGCGCACTCCTACTTGCAGCTCCTGCTTGGTACCCACGCGGGTGTTCTGGGTGAGACGAGCGCCTTGGCGATACTCATAGGCTTCATCTACCTGCTTGTTCGCCGAGTCATCACCTGGCACGTGCCGGTCGTGTACGTGGGGTTGGTCGCGCTGCTCAGCCTGTGTGTGGGTGCCGATCCGCTGGCGCAGGTGCTTTCGGGCGGACTTCTGCTCGGCGCGGTATTCATGGCCACCGACTACGTGACGACGCCTGCAACTCTGCGTGGCAGAATCGTCTTTGCCGTGGGCTGCGCGCTGATTACCTGCCTCATCCGCTTCTGGGGCAACCTCAACGAAGGCGTCGCCTACTCGATACTCTTCATGAACTTGCTCGTGCCGCACATCGATGCCCTTACGCGCAACGTGCCGGTGGGAGGTGAGCATCGTGAGCAGCAGTAATTCAGCGTTTGAGACGATTCGCCCCGTCATAGTGCTCGTCAGCGTCTGTGCGGTCGCCGGGGCATTGTTGGGAGGCGTCCATCACGTCACGGCGCCGGTCATTGCCTCCGCAGAGCAGCGGCGTGCCGAGCAGACCTACGCCGAGCTCATGCCTGAGGCTGCGTCCTTCGAAGAGGTGACCTGCGAGGCGGAGGGTTGCACGGCCGCGCTCAAGGCGCTCGACGCTACGGGTGGGCCTGTTGGCTACGTAATCGTTGCCGAGGCCAAAGGTTACGGCGGCATGGTGCCCTTGGCCGTTGCGTTCGACAAGGACGGCGCCGTGCAGCGCGTCACGGTGATGCCCAACGAAGAAACGCCTGGCTTGGGGTCGCGGGCTGAGGACGATTCCTACCTGTCGCAGTACGTGGGAATCACCGCCAACGCGGCCGATGGTGCATCCATCGACCTCATCAGCGGCGCCACGATTTCGTCCACAGCCGTGCGCACTGCGTTCTATCGCGCCGTCGCGGCATATGAGGAGGTGCGCTGATGCAGAAGGAGACGTCCGCGCGCAAGGAGTTCACCAAGGGGCTCCTGGCCGAGAATCCCGCCCTGCGACAGATGCTGGGCCTCTGTCCTACGCTCGCCGTTACCACAGCCGTCACAAACGGCATCGGTATGGGCTTGGCCACCACTTTCGTGCTCGTGTGCTCCGAGGTAGTGGTATCGCTGTTGCGCAAGGTCATTCCCGGATCGGTGCGCATCCCGGCGTTCATCACCATCATCGCGAGCTTCGTGACGCTCACGATGATGCTTGTCAAGGCCTATCTGCCTGCGCTCGATGAGGCGCTGGGCATTTACTTGCCGCTCATCGTGGTCAACTGCATCGTGCTGGGGCGTGCCGAGATGTTTGCCTCGAAGCATGGTCCCGCGCTTTCCGCGCTCGATGGCTTGGGGATGGGACTTGGCTTCACGGGCTCGCTCGTGCTCATGTCGGCCATTCGCGAGCTCTTGGGTGCGGGAACGCTGCTGGGCGTGCAGGTGCTCCCGTCGTTCGTGGAGCCCATGCTCATCATGATCACGCCGGCGGGTGGCTTCGCGGTGCTCGGCGTGCTCATCGCAATCTCGGTGTGGTTCGAGCAGCGCAACGCGGAGCCGGAGGGCAGGCCCAAGGGAGTGCCGTCCGATACCCTCTGCGCAGCGTGCCCAATCGTCTGTCGCGTTAATGACCCGCACCGCGTGAACTGCGCGGACGGCACCTTGGTCGAGCAGTTGCGCCGCTTCGAGGAGACCGTGGAGCAAAGGCTCGCTGAGGCGGAGGCCGCCAACGAGAAAGGAGACGAGCGCTGATGGCCCAGTACGCATCGATTCTCTTTAGCATGATCTTGGTCAACAATTTCGTGCTCGTCAAGTTCTTGGGCATCTGCCCATTCCTGGGAGTGTCCAAACGCTTCAGTTCGGCGGTGGGCATGGGCGGTGCCGTCACGCTGGTCATGGTGCTTGCCATCGCCGTGACTTGGCCCATTCAGCAGCTGCTCGTCGCGTGGGACCTCGAATACCTGCAGACGATTGCCTTTATCCTGGTCATCGCCACGCTTGTGCAGCTTCTCGAGATGGCGCTCAAGAAGTTCATGCCGCCTCTGCACCGCGCGCTCGGCGTCTTCCTCCCGCTTATCACGACCAACTGTGCCGTGCTCGGCGTGGCGACGCTCAGCGTGAACGAGGGCTACACCTATCCCGAGGCGCTTGTCGCTGGCCTCGGTGCGGGTCTGGGCTTCCTCATGGCGATGGTCATCTTTAATGGCGTGCGCCGTCGGGTGGATGAGGCGAACCCACCCGAGGCATTTCGCGGTATGCCCATCACGCTGGTTTCGGCAGCAATTACGGCCATGAGCCTCATGGGCTTCTCTGGCGTGGTCGATCATCTCTTTGGCGCGTAGGGGAGGGTCCATGAGTTCGGTATTGCTCACCGTTGCGCTCGTCGCGGGCATGGGTCTGGTGGGATCCATGGTTTTGGTAGTCGCTTCAAAGAAGCTCGCCGTCAAGGAGGACTCGCGTGTGGCCGAGATCGTGGCCATGCTACCGGGGGCTAACTGCGGCTCCTGCGGGCAGGCTGGTTGCGAGGCGTATGCCAAGGCGGTGCTCAATGGTGCCGCGTGCAACTCCTGCGGTCCTGGCGGGCGCGAGACTGCACAAAAGCTTGCAGAGTATCTGGGCGTGGATGCCGGCGATGTAGTCATAAAGCGTGCGGTCGTGGCCTGCCGAGGCACGGCTGACCGTGTGGTGCTCAAGGAGCGTGCAGGATACCAGGGTGCTCCGAGCTGCAGGTCCTATTCCACGATGGGGCACCTCTCCGACGGATGCACCGATGGATGCATCGGTTTCGGCGACTGCATGGCAGCCTGTCCGTATGGGGCCATCTCGCTCAACAAGAACGACGTGGCAGTCGTTGACCCTGCCATCTGCATCGGTTGCGGCCTCTGCACCACCATCTGCCCGCGTCACCTCATCAGCCTGCAGGAAAAAAGCGATGTCGCCGAGGTCTCCTTCGTCCTCTGTCACAACACGCTCATGGGCAAGCGAGCACGCGACGCCTGCGCAAACACCTGCATCGGCTGCCGTCGATGCGAGAAGGTCTGCCCAAAGAAGTGCATCACGGTGGAAAACAACGTCGCTCGCATTGACATCTCTGAGTGCGTCGGCTGCAAGAACTGCATGTACATCTGTCCTGAGGGCGCGATCTATCCCCTCGTCTGGGTGCCGCACACCTGATGAGTCGAGCCTCAAGTTAAGCGATTGCGAACTGAAATTCAGAATGTGAAAGTTCCCAGTTTTGATGCAAAAAGCATCGGCAAGATGTACGATATCACAATCAGTAGTGAGGACTAGACGGCGAGCGCATGCCACGGTCCGTTCGGTTACGCGCAGTGGGCAGTCACACCTCCTCGGCGAACGAGAATCTCCGCTATCTGATGACGTCCGTGTACGACTATGACCAATCCGCAAAGGCGAACTTCCCCGATGAGCCCGCAAACGATTAAGCCCAGAAACATGAAGGAGGCCCTGATGAAGGAAGCGTACGAGATCCTGGACATGGATGTGGTCGCGTTCGACACCGATGACGTCATCACGACCAGCTGCCCGGAGCAATTCAAACCGGACAAGAACGAGACCGAGATGGGTGACTAGGCGCGTCTCAAATATCAGAGTGAGTGGGAAGGGGCCTACCCGGGCAATCGGGCAGGCCCCTTCCGCAGTTGTGGCCGCCATATCAAGGCGCGCCATGTGCCGAGTTTGGAGACCCACTGTGCTCGTATGGGAGTATAGTGTAAGAGGAATATCTCCAATCGAAAGGAGTCCGTCATGGCGGACCGCATCCTCAACATCGGTTTCATCGGCAACGGTAAGGGCATCAACCGTTATCACGCGCCCTTCAGCTTGGCTCTGCCCGAGAAGTACCGCGCCAAGACCATCTATGCTCGCCATCTTGGTAGTCCATGGGCAAAGATTCCTGGTACCGAGTATACGACCGATCTCGAGGCAATGCTCGCCGACCCCGAGATTGACATCGTGGAGATTTCGACACCGAACACCACACACTATGAGCTGACCAAGCAGGCACTTTTGGCAGGCAAGCACACGGTATGCGACAAGCCCTTCGTGGAGACCGTCGAAGAGGCGGAGGAACTCTATGCCCTCGCCGCGCAAAAGGGTGTCACGGTGCAGTGCTACCAGAACCGCCGCTTTGATTCCGACTACCTCACTGCCCGCAAAGTTGCCGAATCCGGCAAACTGGGCCGCGTGTACGAGATCGTCACCCACTACGATTACTGGCGCGAGGCCTTCTATCAGATGGCGCACGAAGGCGCCTACGACCGGATGAACGGTGTCGTGTACGGCCATGCCTGTCACTGCGTGGACCAGCTCATCAACTGGCTTGGCGTACCCGACCGCTGGCACGCTGAGGCGCGACAGCTCGGCGGAGAGGGTCGCCCCGACATGGAATTTGACTTCGACTTCTACTACGACGAGGTCGGCATCAAGGCGACGGCCGCCACGAGCTATCTGGCCGCCATCCAGCGTCCGAGCTTTGAGGTATATGGTGAGCGCGGCACGTTCGTCAAGGTCGAGAAGGACCAGCAGGAGCGTGACCTCAAGAAGTTCTACCTGCCAGCCGGGCATGACGACTTCGGCCTTGACACGCCCGAGCAGTACGGTGTCCTGCGCTACTACGATGCGGACGGAGCATTCCACGAAGAGCGCGTCGAAACTGTACGCAGCACCTATTCCGCATTCTACGAGGCGCTCTACGAGACGGTCGCCAATGGCGCCCCGCAGCTCGTCAAGCCCGAGGAGACCATCGCCCAGCTGCGCATTCTGGAGGATGCTACCCGCGACCTCAGGTAGCGTGCAAAGAGTGGCTCCATGTACTACATGGAGGGCTCGCCCGAACTGCTCGGGCGGGCCCTTCCGCTGTTCTTTGCAATATTAACCTCTTCATGTTTCCTTGACCTCCTTGCCTAAGGAATTGCACGCACTTTAGGGTATCAAAGCGCATGGTCGTGACCGCTAAGTGCACGAAAGGCGTGGTCTTTTGCGCAGATCAAGGCGGGCTTACTTCTCTTCATATTGGGTTGCAGGAACGACCTCACGAGGCGCATTGCGCGGTATACTCTTGGACAACAAACTCCATCTGAGAGGAGCGTGTTCCCGTGAGAGCCTTCGCAACATGCGCACTTGTCACTGCTCTAATCGCGCCGTTGTGCGGGGTGGCGCCGAGGCTGGCGTCAACGTCGGACGCGCGAGAGTCTGCCCCACAGAAGGTCGAGTATGCGGTCAACTTCAATCATGAGCTTGACGTCTACGAGCCAAAGAAGGACCACTACAACTTTTACTTCACATACAAGATCGTCCATCCTTGGTGGGATGCTGTGGCCCTTGGCATGGAAGACGCTCAGCGGCAGTATCTGGCTAGGGGAGTGACGGTTACCTACGAGTACCTTGCGCCTAAGGCGGTGTCAGCGACAGACCAACGGCAGCGACTTTTGGCTGCGGCAGAGGGTCCCTACGACGTGATCGGTGTGGACGTGGCTGACGAGGCGGTCATCTCTCCGGTGCTTGACGAGCTGGCGGGGTCGGGCCACAAGGTCATGACCTTCTCCAGCTCGGATGCCGCCAAGGGCTGCAAGCGCATCGCCTATGTGGGAAACACCCATAATTACGAGGATGGTGCCCTGCTCACCGAGGCGCTCTGCAAGAAGCTCGACTACAAGGGTAAGGTTGCCATTCTCGTGGGAAGCGAAGGGGCACCCTGTCACGAAGACCGCGCGCGAGGAGCGAAGGACACGATTTCCAAATACGACGGCATGGAGATCGCGGAGATGGCCTACGACCAGGATTCGGTCGAGCTTGCGCAGAAGCTGACGAAGCAAATGCTCGAGGATCACAAGGACCTTGCGGGCATCGTCTGCTGCAACATGAGCAATCCAGTGGGTGCCGCGCGCGCTGTTGAGGAGTCGGGGAGACAGGTCACCATCGTCGGGATGGACCACGATCGGGAGGCCCTGCATTACCTCAGGGACGGAGTCATCTACTGCCTTGGCGTGCAGGACTGCTACTCCATTGGCTTCGATACGCTCCTCACAGCCGTAAAGATCGCCGACGGAGTCGAGCCCGGAAAGCTGTATCCCGAGCTGCCGGATGAGAGCACGACCATTGTCTACCAAGACGACGCTGGTGCCATACTGGGCATGCTCTATGGCGAGAATCAATAGGTGGCGAGGCGGCATGTTCAAGAAGTATACATTCCTGACACAGGTCGTAGTCGGTGCGCTGGTCGTGGTGGCTATCATTGCGAGCACGACCATCTGGGTGTCTAGAGGTGCACGCGCGGCCGCAAACAAAGCTGTGGGCAAGGTGAGCGAATTCTACCTGCAAGAGCTTGCGGGCAGAAGGTCACAGGTTGTCTCGGGTGTCATCGAC
>CACXDP010000239.1 GCA_902766445.1 uncultured Coriobacteriaceae bacterium | reverse complement strand
TTCGTCAAAGTCGTGCTGCGAGAAGGGGCTCATCGTGGGGACGCCCGTGGAGCCGGAGCTGGTGGCCATGTAGACCACATCATCCTCAGGCACGCAGCACAGCTCGCCAAAGAACGAGCCGATGCCCTGGCAATCGCGCTCGGTCTGCTTGTTGATGAAGGGGAACTTCTCAAGGTCTTTGAGCGAGGTGATGTGCGGGTCAACCCCGGCCTCGTCCCAAGTGCGCTTGTAATAGGGGCTGTTTTCGTACGCCCAGACCAGCTCGTCTTGCAGGCGCTCGAGCTGCAGCTTCTCAAGCTCGGGGCGCGGCATGGTCTCGACCTCGCGGTCGTAGTACTTCTCGTCGTAGGATAGGTTCTTCTTGGCCATACATCCTCCTTCTTGTTAGGCGGCCTTTAGCAGGATAGGCCCAATCCGCATAAGAGACAAGAGATAAGGTGCTGGCGATGTTCCCATAGTGCCACTTGACGGTGGAGCCACGCATAAGAAGTCGGGTCTTTCGGGTCTTTCGGTCCCTCCATTTGCGAGACATACGTAACCGCTCGCTTGATGAGCAGGACAAGAATGGTAAGGACCTTGAGGGCCTTTTCGCCATCGACGTCAAGACAAGACGCGACCCTTGGAGGATAATTCTTGGAGATCGTCAGGATTGAAGAGGTGAGCAAGCATTATGAGTAACTATATCGAGCACAAGGGCTCCCTGGCGTTCCATCCCGGTTACTACATCGAGGAGATTGTCGAGGAGAGTGGTCTCACGCAGGAAGACTTCGCGAAGAGGCTGGGCACAACCCCCAAGACCCTTAGCCTCCTCATCAATGGCAAACAGCGTCTGACCTTCAAAATTGCCATGAAGCTGTCGAGGATGCTAGACACCACCGTGCAATACTGGCTTAATCTGCAGAATGCGTACGACGCCGCCCTCGCGCAAATTGCATCCGAGGAGGAGCTGGAACGAGAGAAAAGCGTCCTTAAGATGCTTGGCTACAACTATTTCCGCGATAACTTCGGACTGCCCGACCTGCCTAGGAAGATTGCCGTGCAAGTTGAGCAGGTCAGAGCCTTCCTCAACGTCGCATCTCTCACCGTCCTAACCGGTCGCGACATGGCGGTGAGCTTCAGGTCCTCAACGGGCGCTATGAGCGAAGGGAGCATTGCGAAGGCCAACGCCATGGTACAGATTGCCACCAACAAGGCCATGACCACGCCCTCGCCAAAATTCGATAAAAAGAAGTTCGAGGAGGCAATAGACTTCGCGCTCACACAGACCACCAACCACGAGCACTTCTACCCGTTAATAAGGGACAGGTTTCTCAAAGCCGGTGTCGTACTCGTCATTCTTCCGAACCTTCCAGGATCCAAGACAAACGGCGCGACAAAGAAGATTGGCAGGCGGGTGATGATGATGGTGAACAACAGAAGGCTCAATGCTGACTCGTTCTGGTTCACTCTCCTGCATGAGGCAGGACATGTGATCAATGGAAATTTTGGCATTTCGTTTGAGAGCGAAACGGGAGCCATCGAAGAGGCTGCGAACGAATTCGCGGAAAACAAGTTGATTGATCCTGAGTTGTACGAGGCATTCGTCCGCACTAGCGGGACACACTTCTCGGAGAGTTCCATCGTCACTTTTGCCGGCAGCATTGGCCGTGACCCGGGAATCGTCCTAGGCAGACTCGAGAACGATGGACTTCTTCGACGCGACAACTCAATGCAATCCCTCCGGCGCAAGTATCACGTGTCCATAACATGACAAGCAATCTAAACGCGCTCAGATTACATCAAGCAAACAAACGGCATCGAGGGCATATGTACCAACCTGACTCATCTTCTCATCCAGGATCGCTATCTTCTCCGCTGTCTTCGATTGCTCTTTGGCGATCGCGCGGCGGATACGTTCCTCCTCCTTCCCGGTCGCCCCAATCAGCTCGTCCTCCATTGAACGAATCCTGGCTGCAGAAAGATCGCTGATGGCGCGTATCCTCGAGCCAATCTTCACGTTGTTCCGGCTTGCGGTTCGGGCTCGCCTTCCGATGCTGCCCGCTCGCAGCGCGTACTCCTGCAGCCGCTTGCGCTGTAGTAGCCATTCCGCTGCAACCCAGTTCTCCGGACCCTCCTCGAAGGTATCGCGAATCGCCACGAGCATCGTGCGCTTGAACCCGGCGTTCGCTTTTTGGGTCAATCCCAAAACCTGTAGGTGGAGGCCTTGTTTTTGGCATTCTCGGACCGCTGCCATGGTTAGCTCCCACGTGTCGCGTTCCCTGGGTTTTGCGTTGGCGTGGCGGCGTTCCTCGAGATTGACGTTCGCGTGGCCCGCTTTCCTTGGGTTTTGCGTTGGCGTGGCGGCGTTCCTCGAGATTGACGTCTGTGTGGCCAGATTCCTCGTGATTTGCGTTCCCGTGGCAAGAATCGCCACGTCAACGTCAATCAGGCAGTAAAAAACCACGCCAACGTCGATTCCGGGGAACGCCTGCCACGCCAACGTCGATTCCGGGGAACGTCTGCCACGGCAACGTCGATCCCGTGGAACGCCTCGCGAAGCCGGATGGACGGTCCTCTCTGTGGCTCGAACATTTGCCATGTTGTGGAATAGAACCATCCAACGCTGACCCATGTACGCTGCCGACCCACAGGTTTTGGGACTGAACCAATATTCCAGACCTGTCGCGCGCCGAGATTGGCACCGACGATATCGCAGCGCTCTACGCCGCGCGCTGGCGCGAGTGGGTGGGGTTCCTGCGTACCTGCCCCCGGCACGAGCAGAAAGTGCAGCCGTACACAATTCCGCAAACAAGCGCTGCACGCAAAGGCCGACTGCGGAGGTTTCCCAATCGCCGCAGCCGGCCATCTCGATCATAGACTTCTGTTGCAGCCCCTCTGACCGTAAGGTCTCCTTGGCCGGTTGGCTCAGGGCCTCACAGGGCGGCTTCGCCAAGCCAGCTAGCTGGTGACGCAGGCGGCCTTGGATTCGTCGTAGCCTCCGGGCACCTGGCCCTGCGGCAGAATCTGCATCTCTATGGCCTCCGCGCGCTTGGATAGGCCGGTGGTACCGGCCTCAGCGCCGTCGTGCGCCCAGCCGAGCCAACCGTAGGTCTGGCTGTGAACGCGATACCATACGGAATAGCCACGCTCACCTGCCATATCGCCGGTGAGTGATATGCGGACGGCCTCGAGCCTTCGAGACTGGCCCTCGGTGCCGGCCAGCGTCCCGTCGGCCGCGGAGTTCATCCAGCCGATGCCCTGGGCGTGCACCTCGTAGGAGATGCCACCAGAGAGGGGCTGGTTGGACACGGACAGCTTTATGGCCTCAAGGCGTTTCGACCGCCCCGTGGTACCAAACACGAGCGGCGATGAGGGCTTGGCCCAGCCCGTTCCCTGAACGTGTGCCTTTCCCGTGACGGCGCCCACGTAGGACGCCTCGCCCTCCTCGTAGCCCGCGGGGACCTGATCTTTGGGCAGCACTTGGACCTCAACGGCCTCGGCGCGCTTGGACTGCCCCGCCGTGCCGGCGGCCTGGCCGTCGCGGGCCCAGCCGAGCCAACCATAGGTCTGGCTATGCACGCGGTACCACACGCTATAGTCGTCGGCAACGGCCCCGGAGAGCCGCATCTGCACGGCCTCAACGCGTCGGGACTCGCCAGTGGTGCCACACGGCGCCCCATCCCTCTGCCAGTCGACCCAGCCCTTGCCCTGGACGTGGCCACGATACTCGATGGAGCCGTCGGTCCCCTCGGGCAGGCTCACGGAGAACCGCTCGAGCCTCTTTGCCTTGCCCGTGGTACCAATCAGGATGCCCTCACCAGAGATCGTGGCAGACTTGTCGCCGACATTCTGCACGTGGCCGGAGCCTGCGAGCGCAAGCGCTCCGAGCTCGGGCTCAGGCGCGGCAACTGCGTACACCTTGATGGAGAAGTTGTCGATAGGGGCGGCATCGACGTGTTTCGTCGCGCTTGGTGCCATCGCCTTCTCTTCCTCTTCCAAGGGCAGCGCGTCCGTGTAGTCTTTCCAGTCTTGCCACGAGCCATCGGTGTACAGGTAGCTCTCGCCCTCGTTAATAACCGCGGAGGAGTAAAACTTCGCCTTGCCGCGCGTTAGCGAATTCATTGCTTCCTCGCCCGCGCCATGATTCGCCGTCGCGCTGTAAAGGCGCACGCCGACAGGGTCGACCGTGGACATCGTAGACACCACCGAGAATCTCTTGCCTGCGCCAATCGTGATTGGCTGGTCGAGATTCAGGCGATGGAAACCGCCGTACTCGAAGTTCCTCGAGATGCGGTAGAGCATCCTACCGTCGGTCGGATTCGTGGCGTCGTCGTTGAGCTCGTAGATGGCGAACGTCACGCGCGAGTTCGTCTCGGAGGTACGCGTCGACACGCTCTTAACTTCGATGGCCCCGTTTTTTGCCTCGAACACGTTCGCCGAGCTCGTTACGTTTGAGCCCGCCGTTTCCGGCGTCGTGTAGAAGCCATTGGTGGAGGGCATGTAGTCGTGCTGCAGCACCTCAAAAGCGCCTTCGGCCCCGAGGTCGGCGTCGAACTCCATCGACTCGGCCTGACTTATGGTCTTGTCGTAGTACGACAGGTAGAAGTACCCGGTCGACACGCCCTCGTCGTTCAGGGTGCCCCATTTCTTCCTGTTTATGGTGTTACCGAGGTCATCCGTCGTCGCATCCACTTCGGAACCCCAGCTGTTCTTCGCGATCCAGGCACCGTTGCCCGGGGGCGTGGTTATGGCCTGCTCCTCGGGGGTCGCCCCATGCGAGAAGTTCTCTGCGGGATAGTCGTCGTCCCAGCCAACGATGCACACGCCGTGGTCTAAGCTTTCGTCTTCATAGACGTACTGGGTCTGGTCAGGACTCGTCTCGCTCGGGCTTGTGGCATACTTGGTGCCCTGCTCGCTGTGGTACATGATGCTCACGCCATGCCCGTTCAGCACCTCCTGCTTGATGGCGTCCACGCCCTCCCGGCTCGGCGCCTCGTCGCCCGTCCAATACGTGGGCAGGACGTTGCCGTTCCTCAGCACCACCCCATTCGAGACGAGCCGGTTCGACGAGCCATCGGCATTGGTCTCCGGAATGGACCAGTCGTCTTCTTTGGCGTAGGTGGGAGACTCTTCGATGCTGGCCTTCACCGCCGCCGAGAATTCTGCGAGAACCTGGTCGGGTGTTTTCCCGGCTTGCTGAGCCCGCTGCGCAATATACTCGTCGACCGTCATCGTGATGCCATACATGCGAAGATTCTGTTCAACCACCTCCTTCGTCCTCTCCTCGTTGTTCTCGTAAAAATCTTCCAAGCTCGTGACCGCGTTGTTGCCGCGGTAGGGATACAGGCTCTCCAGCATGGGACCAATGCCCTGCGAGAACAACGTGGTAATGTAAACGGGATTACCGCCGGCATCGAACGCCGCGTTCGCGCTCTGGTTAATCGTGTGCAGACCCTCGCCGACCTGGGCGGGATCCACCGCCTCCGATACCGGCTGCAGCGCAAAATACGTAAGGTGACGCTCGGATAGGTCGAGATTGAAGCTCTCGTACGTGCTACCGTACGCCGAGAGTATCGAGGTCTCAGCTGCTGCCGTGCCGCCGAACGCCCAGCAGCTACCCCAGGGGTTCTGCAACTTCACGGGCGTGACTACGCCTTCGGAGCGCATGTCGTATTTTGTGGGGAGCGCCGCCTGAGCGGATAAGCCGTCCTCCACGTCGCCGTCGTCAACCGCCCACTCGGGAACGGATGGTTCCTCCTGAGCCCATGCCACGTCCGGCACGAAAACGTTGGAAAACCCAATCAACGCCGTCAATGCCCATGCTATGACCTTCTTTGGTAAACCTACGGGTTGCCTCATGCTGCCTCCTTCGAGCGTTTTATCATATAGCTAGCATATGATTAGGAATTATGTTACCAATTGCCATGCTACATACCTTAATCATAGCCAAATCGGCAAACGGATTTCCGTGAGGGCATGAACGATGCCATGAACAGCAGGGAGGCACTGACATCAAATATTTGTCGTCTGCCCCTCTATGAAGGCATCTAGCACATGGAGTCCAACACGATGCAATACCATAGCAAAACAGGCCAGAGACGAAGCTCTGACCTGCGAAGTTTTGGTAGCCCGTACCGGATTCGAACCGGTGATCTTCGCCTTGAAAGCAGGCAAGGGCCTCGGAACTCACACGCACTTACTGTAAGAAACGAGCGTGTGAACTGGGAATTTGTTCTTGTCCCAAGAACTCGCAAGAACTCGAAACGAAACCATCGCGCATCTGCCTACGGGATGATAAGACATGGTGCCAAAGGTCAGGCACCTGGAGGCCACCCAGAGCGGCAGGCAGTGATACGTATCCACGTAGTGCTTGATATAGGGCTTATGAGGCTTGTTATCACGAATCGACTGCAGGGTGGAGAGCAGTCGTATGAGGCCTCGAGTGTAGTAACCCTGGTTGCGGTACGCGGACTTTGAACAGTAGCATGCGGGGTCAAGGTAGTCATCTGCCCCTCGGAACATATCGCAGAACGCATAGATCGTGTCCGTCTTCATACACGCCTCAGCGTCGAGGAGGACGCGGATGGTCTCTGCCCTAAGGGACTTGTCGAACGTGTAGATGAGCATGAGGTCTTCGAACGACGTACCCTGGGCGTACCTATCGTCATGTGCCAAGTTGGTCGCTTGCCTGTCTATGAAGGCATCCTTGTACCCGTTCACAACGGCATAGTAGTTCTCCCTGAGTAGGAACTCCTCCGCCCTGCTCTTGTCAGCGAAACTCAGGCCTCTCCTCTCTAGAAGGGCGACCTGCGTTGTCACATCCGTAAACGGTTTCGGATTGGTAGAGGATGTACTCCCACGAGAGCTTCTAGCTGACACATGGCCCCCTATAAAAGAAAGGAGTCGCCGGAGACCGACGACCCCCTCTGCGCTTGGATCAAGTCGATACCGAAGCGCGTTTCACTGCGATTAATCTAAACCAATACGGTTAGGGGTGTCAATCCCTATTAACCCAATGGTTGGCAAGAGTCGATGACATGCAAGTTTTACACCTCTAAATGATAGTCATGGTGCGGAGGTATTGTCGATAACTGCCTATGCACTTCGGAATTCAACTGACCCTCGACGCGCGCTTCGGCTCAGGCGCTGCCGGCACATGGGGCAATAACTCGTTGACCCAGAAGAGCTCTGCGATTCTGACTGACAAAACATAGGGTCTTTGGTACATCTATACATGTCAGGAGAGACACACGAACTAAGGAAGTGGTCAAATTGAGAGTGTTTTTCAATTGCGCTTCTTGCAACGGTCATGGGAAACATCGCATCCCGCTACGTAATAGAGGCTGTTGAGAGAAAGAGAACCCGCCGCAAGGACACGCCAAAGCACATGCGGCAGGAATAACGAAAACAGGTTGGGGAGCACAAGCTCCCCGGCTCCGTGGCTTGTATTCTAGCGATTGGAGGTGAGATTGTGAATCCCGTAACGCTGTTTCTTGCTGTCTTTGTCGGAACCGTAGCTGCAAGGCTCACTATCTATGCGATAGAAAGGCACCGCGACTCCCGCTAGGCAGTTGTCGTTCCGGGAGAATTGTAACCGACTCCCCCGGAACACACGCACACCTCCGTCTCGGTATCGGAGTCGGATGTGGCCTTGAGCACGAGCGTGAGCAGGTACCACTTGGCTCCCGGCTCCCACCTCCTCTCCTGGCCCGCCTCATCCAAAAAGGCGCTGAGGATCTTGGACAAGACGACACCCCCTAAAGATACAGAAAGCGCGGGGATATGCCCCGCGCACTAGGAAGCCCCTGCGTCTGGCGCAAGTAGCCAATAACAGTATCCCGCATGCGAGACAATACTACAGCGTCCTTTCGCATAGAGTGGATGCCAGACAATCCCACCCGCCGCGTGCAGCATGTCCGACCTTATCGGACGAAGGTCATTCTGTATGGGCAACTCAAGCGATAGAAACTTCAAAACATACCGGCACCAGAGGAGCGCCAGGCGCTGCTCGACGCGTGCATTGGCTCAGGCACTGCCAGCGAGGAGTGGTGGAAGAACACGCTCCTCGGCAACGAGGACCCGTCGCACGCCAAGACTGGCACCAACGGACTCGCGATGCTCTACGCCGTGCGCTGACGCGAGGAGGTAGGGTTCCCGCGCCTCAAGTGGTCACCGTCGCTCAGAAGAGCACCAGCCAAAAATCCCCTGTACCCGCGTATCTCCTATGTACACTTAGCGCGTCGAGGGAATTGAGACACTCTTCGCGTTCGAGCATCTCGGCCATGTCGGGTCGTAGCGTATGGTATTATTGATTTCAATGATTTCACGAGGAGGATTCCTATGGCGACCATGATGAGCACCAAGATGACTAAGGGCGGCCAGACGACCGTACCCCGCGAGATCAGGGCGAAGCTTGGCATCGGTCCCGAGTCCCGCGTCTACTGGAGCTTCGACGGCACCCGCGCCATACTCACAGCCGAGCCCATCCTCCCAAACGAGGTTGCCTCCGAGAGCGAGTTTTGGGATGGCATTGAGCTCGCAATGCGCGACGTACGCGCGGACAGGCTCCAAGACGCCCACGCCCTATCCTCGGACATCCGCGAGAGGCTTGGCCTTGAGTGAGCTACGTGTGAGGGCGACCGAGCACTTTGCCCAAGACCTCGAAGACTCAACGTCCTACTACCTGGAGCGTGCAGGAAAGAAAAGCGCGCAACACTTCTTGGAAGAGTACGACAGGTTCTGCAGCCTCGTCTCTGCCTTTCCCGGATACGGCTCGCCCGTTGGGGACACGGACCTTCGATGGCGGAAGGTCGGCGTGTTTATAGCGGTGTATCGCGAAGACACCGACAATGGGGAGGTTGTACTCTTGCGCCTGTACTATCTGTCATCGAACTGGCGCATACACGCTCTGGGCATCTCGCGCGATACGAATACGTGACACCTGAGCCGTCTTGCGTGGAGAGAATACGCCAATCCTCTAGCCTAGCGTTCGGTACAGACGGCCACGCAGATAGCCCCACACACAACCCCATAGTCGCACCAGTCCCGTGCTAGACGTCACTTTCCAGAAGTGCATCGATGTAGGTGTCCTTCCAGATTGGCGAGCCGTCCTTGTCTCGTGGAAGAAGACGTTCCGCCGTAGGTGGCATTCTCGCCTCATGCCAACGCTCTTGAGAAGCCTCCACGACGCGACGTTGCGCGAATCGCACCCGGCATAGACCCTGTGTGCGCCTTCGTCATAGGCAGCATAGATTGCCGCGGCGAGCTCACGAATCATGCCCATTCGGACAAAGGCACTAAAGCTTGCGCGGGTATGCACGCAGACAAAAAGCCTCCGGCCGATTTCAACGGCTGAGGAAGGCGCTACAGGATGCGTGACAAAGGCTTCGCGTCGTAGGGATCGCCGCGGCCATATTGCCTATGGGATATCTATTGAGAGATTTCTTGGGCAAGATGCCCTCCCTTGTCGAGTCGCCAAACAGCACGGTTTTTTTCTTGGAGCCGTCACTCTCTATCCCGTGATTGCGGCCATAGGAGACCTTTCCAATACTCGTGTCAACAACGATGCAAGCCGTGTTGAAACGCTTTCGCTCCTTACCAAGCAGCTTCCCTTGCATGCGCTTTGCCCAGCTCTCCAAATTTGAATGCTTCCACGCGAAGGATGGGGTCAATCCCAAAACCTGTGGGCGGAGGCCTTGCTTTTGGCATTGCCGGACCTCCGCTGTGGTTGGCGACCACGTATCGCATTCTTTTGTGCATCGGCGCTACTGCGTGCGATCTAACACTATCTCCTCGAACCATCGCACAGCCTCTTCATCCATCCCGCAGTTCACTCAATGTGTAGTATCGCCACTCGGAGAAGATGGCCGAGGCAAGGATGAGAGCTGAGCGGGTCAGTTATCCTGCGACCGATACCCCAGAGGTAGTCGTTGCGGGCACAAGAAATCTAAGCCATGGAGGGCACTACGATGCAGTCAGGTACCCCGCCTGCCCTACCCGGCCAATCACCATCCGCGCGTACCCGTATACCGAACTGCTGTACTCAGTCCCGTGCCCGTCCTCGAAGAGCGGCGACCAGACAAAAGCTAGAGACAAAGCTCTGGCCTGCGAAGTTTTGGTAGCCCAGCCCAGAGCTGACCATGTTCGAACTGGACAGCAAGACGAAATGCCAGCTCGCAAGAGGCTACTTGTTCATCAATTTTGCGCGACCCAGCCGAACAGCGCGTCCATCTGCATGATGTTGTTGGACTTGATGCCCGAGCCGTTCTCCCAGTTGACAACCGTGTTACGGCTCACGCCGAGCAACTGGGCTAGGCGATCCTGCGAATCGCCGAGGTCTTCGCGGTGCTTTCTTACTGTGTTGGGCATTTTTACCTCCTTTGCTCCTTAAGACCAACAAATCCTTCGTGCTCATTCATAGTAACAAAGTATTTATTGGTTATCTAGCCATTTTCACCAATAAATTCTTGTGCAACAAATCCTTCTTTGGTACGCTAGACTGGCGAGAAGGGGTTAGTTATGAGCGCTAAAACAACTGCCAAAGAGCGAATGAACACCGAGATGGGAAAGCGTTTAAAGCAAAAACGCGAAGAGATGAGTGTTACCCAAAGACAGATGGCCGAAACACTCGGGATTACCATCCAAGGTTACCAGAACTACGAATACGGCAAGGAAATCAGCTCCGGTCGCCTGATCCAGATTTGCGCCATCCTCGAGTGCTCGCCCAACTGGCTGCTCGGCTACCACGACATCGGGAGGCACCTCGCGCCTGAGTCCCTACTCCTCAAGCAGCTCCGTCAGGCGTTCGACCGACTCAACAACGAGGGACAGCAGGAGGCCGTCAAGCGTGTGAAGGAGCTGACGGAACTCAGGCGGTACACGGAGACGGGGGAAGAGAGCTCCGGCACGAATCCTCAAGCTCGTGAGGTAGCGGGATAGCCTCTGGCGACCACTGGCTAGCAAGGCGCGACGGTTAGGAGGTGGTGCCAGACATTGCATGCTAACGTTCACCATGGACAACAACGTAGAAGGGATTGGTTATGGCTAAGGGTAAGAAGCGGCGCGGGTGCTTGATAGTCGTTGCGGTCATCTTTGTGCTCGCGATCTTCGGCGCCATCGGCGGCGGTGGCAAGTCGAAGACGTCTGGGGACAAGAAGGCAGAGCCCGTCGCGGCCGAGGAAAAGGAATCGGCCACCAAGGAGAAGGACGAAGAGAAGGCGAAGAAGGAAGAGGAGGCCGAGGCAAAAGCCAAGAAGGACGCGAAGGCCAAGAAGAAGGCCGACGAGGAAGCGAAGAAGAAGGCCGAGGAAGAGGCAGCAGCCTCGGCGGTTAGCGTCTCCCAGAAAAACGCCGTCGACAAGGCAAAGTCCTACCTCTCTTTCAGCGCCTTTTCGCACGACGAGCTGGTCGGGCAGCTTGAGTTCGAGAAATTCTCGCATGAGGACGCTGTTTATGGCGCGGACAACTGCGGAGCCGACTGGATGGAGCAGGCGGTAAAGAAGGCCAAGAGCTACCTTGACACCTCCGCATTCTCGTACACCGGGCTCATCGAACAGTTGGAGTTCAGCAAGTTCACGCACGACGAAGCCGTTCACGGCGCTGACAATTGCGGAGCCGACTGGATGGAGCAAGCAGCGAAGAAGGCACAAAGCTACCTGAGCTTCTCGTCGTTCTCGCATGAATCGCTCGTCGATCAGCTCATGTTCGAGGGATTCACGCCAGAAGAGGCAGAGTACGGCACCAGTAGCGTCGGCCTGTAACGCACGGAAGGTATCTGCCAAAAAGTGCCCCCGCTCTGGATCCGGGAAGACCAGCGGGGGCATGGCGAACCAGAAGAAGGGAAGGTCGCCGAGATGACATTATCGCACAAGAAGGCGTGGAATGCGGCGTCGCGCAAGAAGAGGGGCGCGGTCGCCAAGAGTTCTGGCTGCTCCTCTCCTCCGCACACGGCGGCGATCTACGCGCGATTCTCTTGCTCTAAGCAGAGGGAGGCCTCCATCGCGGACCAGGTGAGGGTATGCCGGGAGTGGTGCGGTCGCGAGGGCTACGTCGTGGTCGCGACCTACACCGACGAGGCCATATCCGGTCGCACGGACAACAGGCCCGAGTTCCAGCGAATGATAGAGAACGCGGGAGAGTCCGAGGTCGTCATCGTCTACGCCTTCGATCGGTTCTCGCGCGACGTATACGATGCGCCGCACTACAAGGCGCAGCTCTCGCGCAAGGGCGTGAGGCTCCTCTCCGCCACCGAGACGGTGCCGGAGGGTCCCGAGGGCATCCTCATGGACAAGCTCTACGAGGGCTTCGCGGCCATGGAGTCGGCACGCATCGCCAGGCGAACCAGGCGCGGCATGGAGGGCAACGCGCTCAAGCACCTCCACAACGGCGTCAAGGTCTACGGCTACAAGCTCGCCGACGACGGCACGTACCTCATCGACGAGGAGGAGGCCGGCGTCGTGCGCGAGGTCTTCGAGCGGCGCGTCGGAGGCGAGGCCATGAACCACATAGCCGCCGACCTCGCCAACCGTGGCGTGCTCACCACGCGGGGGAACCCCTGCAGCCACGCCATGGTCAAGTCAATGCTCAGCAACGAGAAGTACAAGGGCGTCTACGCATGGGGAGACGTGCGCGAGGACGGCGCGGTCCCCGCAATCGTGAGCAAGGAGGTCTGGGAGATGGCTCAGAGGGCACACAGCAAGAAGCAGCGGAAGGTCGAGGACTGGGGAGAGTACCCGCTCGCCGGCGTGGCCTACTGCCGAGAGTGCGGCGCGAACCTCGTGGGCGTGAGCGGTCGCGGCGCCCACAACGTCAAGTACACCTACTACCGCTGCGCGAAGAGGTGCGGGTGCAAGCCCGTCCGCCAGAATTGGCTGGAGTCAGCCATCATCGCCGAGGTGCGCCGGCTGCTCGAGTCGCGGGAGACGGCGCTGGACATCGCCAACCACCTCATCGAGCACATGAGCAACGAGCGAGCGGAGCAGAACCTGGCGGCGGCGAGGAAGCGACAGGCGCAGGCGCAGAGGGCCTACGACAACCTGATCCGCGCGGTGGAGCAAGGCATGCCCTGGGCAGCTGCGGCCAATCGCATGGATGAGCTGTCAAACCAGATCGCCAACGCACAGGCGGAGGTCGTGAGGTGGGAGCACCAGGCGAGCGTGAGCCCGCAGGACCTCGCCGACTTCCTGCAGTCCGCCCAGGCGCTCGACGACGAGACGTTGCTCAAGGCATTCGTGCATCAGGTCTGGCTCTCGACGGATGACGTCACCGTGGTGCTGCGCTACAGCAAAGAAAACGAACTCGCGCACCTGGATTACGTGCGCGAGTTCGAAGAAAGTAGCTCTGGTAGCCCGTACCGGATTCGAACCGGTGATCTTCGCCTTGAGAGGGCGATGTCCTAAACCGCTAGACGAACGGGCCGTGAACACAAGGAGTATAGTAACCTAACTGACAGACGTTGTACAGTACTTTTTTCGAGAAATCTTGGGCGACAAGAGGAGCCGCCCCTCACCTCCGCACGCTAGGTGCGCCGCGGGTCGATGCCCATGCGCTCGTAGTAGGCACGCTTGTCTTCGTACATGCGCTCGTCGGAAATGACTCCCAGCACGGTAAGCGTCTCTGACGGGAACTCCCGCCGCGACGCAAAGCCACACGACACCGAGAGCCCATCCACCAGCTTGCCATGCCATGTATCGACCGCTCGCTTGAAGTTTTCCATGACCTCATCGAACTTGTCGGCGCTCACGTTCAGCATTGCGGCGAACTCATCCCCACCGATGCGATAGACCTTGCCGTACGGTCCCAGGTGCTCCCGCATGCAGTCAGCCGCACCGCATATCAGCTCGTCGCCCGCGAGATGCCCAAGCGTGTCGTTGGCAGTCTTGAGCCCGTTGATGTCAATGGTCACGTATACGAAGTCCTCCCCAGGCAAGACGTCGAGCATCTGCGCCTTGTCCTCCTCGAAGGCGCGACGGTTGTAAAGCATGGTTGACTGATCACGGAAGGATGCTTTGGCGAGCTCGTCGGTCTTCTTGCGACTCACGCGTGCCGTCACGAAGAGCGACACCATCACGAGGGTGCACAGAGCCAGATTGAGGAAGATGACGTTAGCGAACTGGTTAGCCTCTGCGGCACCGTCGCTCTGCACCACAAGGAACCAACCAAGGTCCTTAATGTATTTGGTCACCGCAAAGCCACCATTCGCCTGACGGTGGTATACGTACTGCGTGCCGTCGCTCAGGCTGAGCGGAACGGAATCCAGGCGGGCATTCTCCACTGCGTCCGGGTCCGCAGCAACCTCCACCAGACCGGTCGGATCAACGAGGGTGACCTTGACGCCATAGTCCCATTCGAACCTGCGGATGAGCTCCTGTATGCCCGCCATCCGCATGCCCACGCCGCACACACCAAGGAGCGCGCCCTTCTCGTCCTCCACCCGCGCATCTACAAAAACGGACCAAACGCCTCCTTGCAACTCGTCAACGTTGACGTCCACGGCATACTGAACGCCCGAATCCACAAACTCCGGATACCACTTGTCGTATTCGCCTTCATCGGGATTGATTACCTTGTTTATCCCGTCTGGCGTGTAGTATCTTTTGCTGACGTCCGACACCACGAAGGCGGAATCGTAGTCAAAGCCGTTCTTGATACCCTGCAGGTACCCGCCAATACGCGCGGCAATCTGCTGCTCTTCCACAGCTGACTCTTGCGCAAGCGCCTCATCCATGAAAGTGTCGTTGGCCATCGTTCGCGTGACCGTGATGGGCTCGGAAAGCATGCCGTTGATGTGGTCGAAGACCTGCATGGCCAGGACCTTGTTGACCGATCGGACGTTTGACTGGTTTATGATGTGGAGCGACGCAAGCGAAACGATGGTGGACATGAGAAAGCTCACGAATACCACCACGAAGGTCTTGCGTATGCTTGGCTGCTTTTCCATGATATGACCCCCGATACGGCCATCAGTTTATTCTTGCTGATAATAACGCGAATAATAGCGTTCGGGCAAGTAGTCGGAAGCGCTTCACGTATGAGGGGCAGATATGGGTGTCCTCAGCTTACTGGAATGCAGGGAGGGCGTCGTGAGAAGGCTTTTGAAAGAGGCGAGATGCGGTGACGCGTGGAATTGGACACGCTCCGCAAAGCGCGTTACTCATCCCAAGTAGCTTGCACGATCGCTTGTTGCTTAAGCGCATCGACGACCAAGACGTCTGCGGGCAGCCAGTCGAGCGCGTCGATCTCCGAAACAGGCAGCCATTTCGCCGCCTCGTGCTCTAGCAGGCGCGGCGCGCCGCTTTCGATCGAACAGAGGAAGCAGGCCATCTCCAAATGGAACTCGGGGTAGTCGTATGAGACGTCCACGACGTGGCGTCCGACGGAGACCTCCATGTCGAGCTCTTCGCGAATCTCGCGTACGAGGGCCTGCTCGGGAGTCTCTCCGGCCTCAATCTTGCCGCCAGGGAACTCCCAACCGTCCTTGTGGTCACCATAACCGCGTTGCGTGGCAAAAATCTTGCCGTCTTGCTCTATGATGGCGGCAACGACGTGGTAGGTTTTCATGGGGGCTCCCTGCTCTCGGATGGAATGAGACATTTTAGGCGTTCGACAGTTGGCAGACAAGTTAGGAGTGACGAGGGGTCACACACCTTGGTAAGTTTTTCCCGACCGATGAGACACAACCGCCGTCGTTACGTATCACGTACGTCAGCAAGAAACAGACGGACAGACAGACGAGAGGATCAGATCATGAGCAACGAACTCAACCTCACCAAAGACCAGGAGCAGCGAATCGCAAACGCGCAGACGCCCGAGGAGAAGGCGCACATCCTTGCCGAGGCCGCCGGAATTGCAGGCGACGTCATCGACCTGTCCGACGACGAGCTTGACAACGTTAGCGGAGGCCGTTGGATGCCGAAGGACAGAAAAGACGCAAGCGAAATGCTTTCGATTATCAGGAATATCGCGAATGAGTACGGTCCCGAGGTCGCGCGGATCTCTGCGGAAGAGATGGACCTCTGCCAGACGATTCCTGACGGCGCCTCTACCCAGGACATCATGCGCACGCTGAAGAAGATGTGGGGCAACGACCTTGGCAGCCGCGGATAAACAACCGAGGACTCAGGCACACAATGGCAGCTCTTTCGCGTGGCTGCCGGTCACGGCGGGTCATGACGACCCCGAGTTTTCAACAACGCCCTTGACGGGGCGGGACCCGAGGCGCATAATGCGATTGACGGCAAAGCCCGAGGGGGAACCGGGCGACGCCTCAAGTCTGAGTGAGGACCGCTACGCCTTGCGGCTAGCGGTCCTCTTCCTCTTCATCGCGGCTATCGTCCGAGACCTTGGGATGGATCCTCAAAAGCTCCCTCACGAGCAGCGCCACCGCGGTGGCAAACTCGATCAGCTTTATCATCAGCTCCATGGGCAATCACCTCCTTTCAGGGAGGCGCCGCCCGGTCACGGGACTTACTCGCCGCCAACCGCGTTGAAAACTATAGCACGTTCCGCAGCAATTGTGGAAAACTTTTCAACATTGACGAGCGGCTGCCATCTGAGAGGGAGGCCGTACGGTGTTGTCGCCATCCAGCAAAGTACCACGACGCGGAAAGGGCCGTCAAAAAAGCGGCCCGATGGCTGAAAATGCGCTTATTGTACGACGGATTCGGGAAGCGGCGAGTACAGAGGGTCCCTGCGACCCGAAATCCTGCGCATTCCCAGGGCTATACTCAGCAAATCCCAATTCCGTCGTACAATAAGCGCACTTCTGACCAACTGGAGCGTCGGAAAACCTGAAAATGGCTCTCTGCCCCGCTCACGTGACATATCACCCTCGGTCGCACATCCGTCACGCCAGGGCAGCTCGCTCTGAATCGCCAACAATTGAAAGCCGAAGTCCACATGCAGCAAGCACCTTTTGCACAGTCGCGAAAGACGGGTTCCCACCCTCCCTGAGTGACCGATAAAGGCTCTCCCTATTCAGTCCTGTCCTTTCGGAAATCTTGGTCATCCCCTCCGAGCGCGCAACTGTCCCGATGGCATCGACAAGCGCATCTAAGTCGTTCTCCTCGAGTACTACGTTGAGATATGCGACCACGTCGTCATAGTCGTGAATGTATCTCGCCTCATCAAACTCGTTCGTCCTCAATTCCCTCCCCCTCTCCACTCCCTAGCGAGCGCTGCCGCTCTATCGATATCCCGATTCTGGGTGGATTTATCTCCGCCTATAAGGAGCAAAAGCAAATCCTCACCTTCTTGCGTCAGATAGACCCGATATCCAGGTCCAAAGTCAAAACGGACTTCGATAACCCTTGGCCTCACTAGTTTGAAATCACCTGTAATCGATGCGCCGTCCTGCAGCCGTTTGAAGTAGCGGATAATCCGAAACTTTGCCTCTCTGTTTCGGAGCCTATTAATCCAATGATCATACTCACGTGTTGTCAGTATCCTCACAGACTCTCCTCACAAGCGCTATTGTAGCCTATGAGCTACATCAGGTCATGACAACCCCGAGTTTTCAACAACGCCCTTGACGGGGCGGGGTGGGAGGCGCATAATGCGATTGACGGCAAAGCCCGAGTCTGCTACCGGGCGACGCCTCAATTCGGATTGGAGGACCGTTACGCTTTGCGGCTAGCGGTCCTCTTCCTCTTCATCGCGGCTATCTAACAAAGCACCACGACGCATTCCTTCAGTGCCCTACTCGCACCATTCCACGAGGGTCCAAGGCTGGCAGGCGTATAATGCCCCCATGGAAGCAGACGCCGCAAACATACTCAGCAACGTGAGTGACCGCCGTTCGTTTCGCGCATGGCTCGAACAAAACCACGCCACCGCGAGCGGATGTTGGGTTGAGGTCAGGCGCGGCCGGCCCACAGACGATGAGACGTTCTGGTACCTTGACGCCGTCGAGGAGGCGTTGTGCTTCGGCTGGGTTGACAGCATCCACAAAGAGATCGGCGGGGTGCGCATGCAGCGCTTCACACCCCGAAAGCCCAGGAGCCCATGGACCGAGCTCAACAAGGAGCGCGTCCGCCGGCTCGAGAAGCTCGGACTCATGACCGACGCGGGAAGGGCCGTCTTGCCTCCCATGGGACCACGCAGCTTCAAGGTGGACAACGACGTGGAAGCCGCGCTCAAGGCGGCGAGGTGTTGGACGAAGTTCAGGCGGTTCCCTCCCCTGTACCAGCGAATCCGCGCGTACAACGTGGCCTTCTACAAGTCGCGCAACCCGCAGACATACGAGAAGGCTCTCACGAACCTCATCGTCCACACGAAGCGCGGCGAGATGTACGGCGAGTGGAGTGACTACGGGCGGCTCCTCGACTACTGAGGCTTTGCAACCTGCCAGCAGCCAAACCCGAGCCGGCACAACAATCAAGCAAAACTGCCTCCCGGACCCCCCGACGCACGGGCGGACAGTCAAAAAGCGGTCCGATGGCTGAAAGTGCGCTTATTGTACGACGGATTCGGGAAGCGGCGAGTACAGAGGGCCACTTCGGCCCGAAATCCTGCGCATTCTCCAGCCGATACTCGGACAACTCCAATTCCGTCGTACAATAAGCGCACTTCTGACCAACCGGAGAGTCGGAAAACCTGAAAACGGCTCTCTGCCCCGCCCACGCGCGGCTCTCCTGCCCCGCGAGGGCTGGAGCTTAGGTTGGTAGGATGGCCGTCGGTGTGTACTTGGCGGCCTAACTCCCCTCCTTGATTTTGATCTGGTTGCGTTTGCAGGTAATGCGGTAGGAGAACTCGTCGCCGTCATCTTCTACGTCGAAAGAGATCTCACCTCTCGGCTTGTTAGCGCCCTTCTTCTTGCACACGAGCTTGTGCTCGCCCTTGGTGAGGCTCAGTTCGAGCTCCTCCAAATCGCCATGCTTGACACTGCCGACCTTTTCTCCGTCTACCTCTATCTCGACATCATACTTGCTGAGGGCGAGATTCCGCTTGCAGTCGATGACGAGCTGCACAGTGTACCGCGCACTCGTTGGCGCAGCCTTCTCGTCGACCTTCTCGTCTTCTGCGTCAGCGGCTTCCTCTTCCAGTTCCTCTTCCAGCTCCTCTTCGAAATCTGAAGATTCCTCGCGTTGAGTTGCAACGACTTCGCCGCTCGTGCGCTCGGTCTTGCTTTTGCTGTTGGACGGAGTATTCACCCATCCGATGTAGATGATCCACGCGATGACGATGATGGCATAGCGGATAATGGGCTTCAAGTCCTTCTTTTTGAGCATGATGATGGTAAGGGGCACGGGAAAGACGAAGATCCAACCCAAGACCCACAGCCACGTGCGCCTCTTCTTCGCGGGCGTCGGCTGGGCAGCAGGTTGGTCAGCAGGCCGCTGAGCGGCTTCGGCGATTGCCCGCTGCCTCCCCTTCTCGAATCGGTAGCCGGCATCCTCAACGTCGCCGTAGTCCACCACGTGCTCGACTCGTTGAACCTCATCGTCGACGAATATTTGCGCCCCACAGTATGAGCAGTAAACCTGTCGACAGCTGGGTTCAATCTCAAGACTGCCTCCACAAGACGGGCAGTTCAGTACGATGAGTTTCATGTTCAACCTCCCGGTTGCGCTGCGTCCACACGTTGCTCAGAGTCGCTTCCGTCTGCGTTTTGTACTGCGTTCAGACAATGCCTAGGATAGCAGACCGAGCTACGTCACGGGGATACTTTACGGCAATGACCTGCTGTTTCTTGTTTGCCAACAGCTAATCCCACCGTTGTGTTCGTTGCGACAACAAGCGGAAACCTAGTGCTCTCCACCATAGCACTTGCTCCACTCCCGCAGATACTTGATGGGATATGGCAGCACGGTCGGGTTGTCCATCCTCACGAACGACACGTCGAGCATCGGCAACAAGTCCCGTGCAAGCGACCGCGAACTCCCCACGGGAACCACCTCACGCAGAATCGAAGCCTTGTGCGTTATGTTGTACTCTTGCCCGAGCGAGAACAAGCCCGCTCTGTAATACGTCCTCCCGTCATCCGCCGTACAGCAGGCAACGTCCACCGCATCATCGAAGTAGCGCCTGATGCCATCGACACTCCGACTGATCGCACACTTCAGAGGCTTCCCAGCCTTGCCGAGACGGGGATGTTCCTCATGCAGCAGCAAGTCTTCCTCGATACGTTCGAACGAAGGCACCCCAAAGAGGTCTGTGCGCATAACGATGTTCACGTTACCCGATGGACTTCTCGCCACGAATTCCGCACCCTTCTCCTGGGCAAGCACCTCAACCAAATCTCGAACATCAGGACTGGCACCGATGGTCATAAAGGGCCCTGAGAAGTGCATGCACCCGCGCTCATCAATCTTCACGAAGAAGTATTGCTCAAGCTCGTCCACCTGGCAGACGATACCAAACGTCCAAGTCCCGAACGCCCAATCCACCAGTCCAACCCTTCCTTCAGATACGTCAAGTTTGATGGCAAGCTCCTTCAAGGCGCAGCGAATGGATGGCCGCCATTTCTTCACCGACCCACGAAACGCGTCGGGTGTCATATGCTGCACGATGAGGCCCGGCAAGTCGTCATCATGTGGGTCATGCGCTTCGTCCCCATAGTACGTATCTGGTTGTATGAGCCGGATGTTGAGGGAGTCCGGGTCAAGCACAGATGCCACGCTGGCCTCAAGGCCAAATCGTCCCACCGCAACGCCGACAACCTCTTCCGCGCAAGTCTCCAATTCTCCCGTCTCATCAACCACAACTATTCGCTGGCCAGCCAATCGCGCCTTGACCAACTCATCGCACGACACGCGCTGGCTTGCAGGATGACGGAGGAGCTCGTCCGTATGTGTCTCCTCGAAGTCAATCTGCACCGCATTGCCGTAGCGCGATTTCAGGCAGCGGAGCACCGAGCAGAATACGCCAAGCTTTGAAGCACGGAACTTCTCTATATTCGAAGCATCGAGGAATAAGAACTTCCCATGGCGTGAATCCTTTGATGGCGCCCGCTGGCAGAAAAGCTCCCTCTCGTCAGCATTGCATCCCGTCGCACGTCGCAGATACCTCCCGTCCACGAGCGCAAAGCGAGGGTACCTGCGCGGAAACTCCCTTGCGGCACATGACGTGAAGGTTCTGACCGCAAGCTCAAGCTCCATCCTTGGCGTCACGCGCACCTCAAGCGCATGAATCACAAGTGGCTTTCCCGTCCTTTTGTCACGCTTCACGTTGCACCTATCCATACTCACAACGATGAGCCTCCCACATATATTGCTGGCGAAGGGAACAACCCCAACTTGCCGAGCCAGCGAGCATAGGAGCAGCTGCAACATCACCCTCTCGCCCACAGCCGAAAGGTCGCGCACCTCGGCAAAGGTCACGTCGTTGTGCGTCTCTTGTACGACCCTTCTCACCACCGACTTGGCACCCGCACCCTTTCGCAAGGCCATGACCCACGCCGTACACTCATCCCCGCCAAGGAAGCAGACAGCTTCGACTTGCACCTCACGTGCCAGATCGTCAAACAGCTGCTCGTCATACCTAAACCTCTTGCCCCTGTCGCGCACGAGCCGGAATACCTGGATTCGTTGAGACAGCAATTCGTAGTCGAAACCAACAACCAAGTGCGAGATCTTCATTGGACCGCTCCAATCCTCAGCAACCATTCACGCACATACAGAACGTTAGCCATGTCGACGCAGGGAACCCTGTCATCGATAATCCAAGGAACTGACACCATAAGCTCGTCGTCCTCCACCGGACCGCACTTCGACTCCCCGAAATCATCGCACCTCATGAGGTTGACCAGGAGTACATGCTCTGCGCCAACTCGCTCCGCCTTGCGCCTGATCTTTGCAATCATCTCAGGCCCGTTGTCCGCAATCGAGCCCTTCCAGTTCTTGAAGTCAACATAGACACCTGTCCCCACAACGCGCGCGTCAAACTTTTCGAACTTCTCAGGCTCATCTATGTCCTCAAAGCGTAGACCCGGAATCATCAGCTCAAGGATTTGCCTCCCCACCACCTCGCCAATCTGGCCCAGATATATGTTGTGAAAGTAAGTCGGACTCATGAGATAGCCATGAGGCTCCCAGCGTAGGGCGCCACCAGCCACGAGAATTGCGTCCCTGGCCTCTGGTACGGCAACCAACACATCGAGACGCGCCTCTTTCGCACTGACCTCATAGGGGAATTCGGTCTCGTCCCCTGGCGAGAACGATACTTCGATGTGGGTGTAGTCAGTTTTTTGCAGGTATCTATACGACGTGACATCTCCATTCGTCGCAACGAACACGTCGCTGCACCAGCGGCCCACCATCTGTTCGAGTGTGGGACACGGCGTCACGAATCCAATGCGACGAATCTCCTTCCATATGGCCATGCTTTCCGTACGCCACTTGTCTGCCCTGACCATGTCGCTTATGAATCCAGCGAGGCTCATGCTCCTGGCAGCAGCCCGCAACTCCAGACCACCATGTGACACAGGTTCATGACTCGCCTCGGTCCGAAGCGCGTCAAGAAGCTTGCCAGTCTCGTATCCAATGAGCGTCTTGTCCATGGCATCACAGTCGCATCCTTCCGCCAGGCTATGGTCAAACACGATGTGCGTGGTCCGCGCCCTATACGGTGTTCGAGCCATGCGCCCCACCATTTGCACGACCATACGAGTGCAGGCGCGCATCACAGACGGCTTGTCCGTGAGTTTGACCTTGCGTGTTTGACCACCTAGCAGACTGATAATCACTTTGTCGACATCCGCTTCCGAGACCTCACCCGCCCATGACAACTCCCGAAGCTCGAATGTCCGCTTGAGTATCTCCTTTGGGTTGAACGCCTCATCCATTGGGCCATTTGGCGCGATGCTCGTGACTTGGTCCATATACACACCGACGATGTCGACCTCACCAACACGTGCGGAAGAGTATACGGGCACGACGTCCATGCCCGCCGGTACTGGGTACTGTAGGTTCACGCCGGTAGCCAACGAACCATACGCGGCACAAACGAAGACGCGTCGGCAGGTGTCGAGCTCCGAAACTATCTGACCATACCGGTCCTCAAAGCCTTTTGAGCCAGTTATGAACTTACATGAGTCGCGTGGGTCGCTAGTACCCACGTCACGTCGAACGAAGTCAAAGAGCTTCTGCAGGCGCTCAATGAGCAGCTCCCCATGCTCTCCCCTGTAGTCTTTCGGCGAAGCCGATGTCGCCGCGACGAAGATACCCCTATCGACGTTCTCCAAGAAGTACCGATATGCCAAGGCGAGTCGGACATACCTTCGCCGAGAAAACTCGTGATTACATCCAAAAAGCTCATTGGTCACCATGTCCACGAGCTCCCCGTCGCGAACGATCATTCGAGCGAGCCTATACGCATCCTTAGTGGCAACTCTTATGGCGTGAGTCCGGACCTCAACCCTCTCGCAACCCGACATGTGCCGTGCGTATGACTCCGCCAGGCGCGCAGCGCAGTCCTTCGGCAGTTCGTGCATAAGCTCAGGATAATACTCACGCAGATACTCCAAGTCGAAGTTGCAAAGCGGCGATTCCACAAGCGCCGTCGCCGAGAGCCCCACAATACGTGTCCTCTTCATGAGCGACACAAGCAGGGCCTCGGGCGAGCGGTCGAAACCATAGACGTTGATATGGGTCGAGAACGCATGGGTATCCGCATCCTCAATTCCCACGAGACAAAAGCCCTGCTCGTACATGCTTGCGTTCTCTCCGAGATACGGCTTGTCGGCTCTTCGTCCACGCATGAGATTCCTCACGCCCTCAAACATGAACCGCATGTCCTTCGACGAACGGATGCCGAGAACCTCCAGCACCGAGTACACATGGGGCCGAAGCTCCTCATCCGTGAGCCTCCATGCATCGTTGCCCAGAAGGTTCATGACCATCGAACGAATCACCCCTTGTGCATATACCAAACCCTTGCGCAGCTCGAAGACATGCTGGGCTAACCTGCAATCATCACCTCCGTGCCTTTCCTTGGTGATTACGTTCACGTTCTTCGCCACATCGGTATGGACCCAGTATTTCGCCCCGAACGTAACCCCCCTTCGCGAACCGTCATATAGAAAGAGCCCATTCGACCCGAGCGTGCCTTCACTGCTTTTGTAGGCAATATCGACGTGCAGTGACTCGACCTTCTCGGAAAGCACCCCTTGCAAGCGCCGTATACGTTCCTCGTTGCCCCTGACTACAGATTGCGGCAACGAGGCTCCCTGAATGCCTGTATAAAGAGTGCGGATAAGGCCTGTCAAGTCCACGCGTTCGCTGACGGCATTTGAGGTGATGCTGCTCAGGACGCTTTGTTTGACATCGTCAAACTCGTCCATGAAGATAATCGCATCGTCGAAGAAAGGCATATCGCAAAGAAGCTGCGCTTGCTCCACGAGTGTGTCTGTGTACGAAAACAGCTTCGATGCGGTCACGAGGAGAATTCGCGCCTTCGTGAGGAAAACCGCCGGCCACAGGACTCCCAGCCATTGCCACATCGGATCCGACTCTAGACGAGCAAGGCATTCTTCGCGATTGAGCGTTCTGCCTTCGCAGTTTTGCCAGTCCGCCCGCCGAAACACCCTCTTCACACACCGTCGAAACCTAGCGATCGACTCCTTCAAAACATCTTCATAACGAGGCACTCCCCCGAGTCGTCGGACGTCCTCCCTTAGCCGAATAAAGTCCTTTCGCAGGTCCTGTGCCGTTGGAACTAGCTTCTCATCGACCTGGTTGACGGTATCTTGGAGCATCTCCGTATTCGACCACAGGCGCAGGACGTCATGCGGCCCGTACGGACATCCCGCCTTCTCGAGCAACCCCAGGATGGCTGCCTCTGCAGGAATGTTCTTCTTCTGCGGTGTAACGTAGACGATTGGCGCGGCGCCTTCCGGTTGCTCCCGCGCCAGAGCCGCCATCGCCCTGTGGACCGCATACGACTTGCCCGATCCGGTGGGAAATGCGAGAGGCGTCAGACCATGACGCTTCTCGGTTTTCAGATACTGTGTGAGCACCTCGCTAAGCTCGTCGCCGAAGGACATGTCGCCATCGTTGTCCCGGAATCCATCCATGTCATCTCCTTAGCTAGAATGAATCAACGATGACTATAAGCCCACCACGGGACAACAATTGGAGGGGCTCAGCATCCAGCTTCGATTGCGCCTATGAGGAGACGTCCCCTTGCAATTCACGAGGTAGAAGCTTCGATGAGTTCTCGTCCCCTCGCGGGGGTGAGGGTGTTCATACATGGTGGCTATCTAGTCGTGTGGGACGACTTCACCGCAGACGCGTTCTCGTCCCCTCGCGAGGGTGAGGGTGTTCATACGAGACCAGCATGAAGGCTTTGGAGCTGCTTGTCAAGGCAAGGAGGGTTCTCGTCCCCTCGCGGGGGTGAGGGTGTTCATACTGCCGCTGCACATGCGGCAACCGTCCGGATGTATCGCAAGTTCTCGTCCCCTCGCGGGGGTGAGGGTGTTCATACATTGGCAGACGATAGAGACCTACGAAAACGCAGGTCTGTTCTCGTCCCCTCGCGGGGGTGAGGGTGTTCATACGTGCCCAACGTCTCCAGCCCGATTCTCACGCTTCCCACAGCGTTCTCGTCCCCTCGCGGGGGTGAGGGTGTTCATACACGGTACCAAGACCACGGTATCTGTGTGCCCCGACGTGGGCACCGTTCTCGTCCCCTCGCGGGGGTGAGGGTGTTCATACAGGTTTGTCAAGTGATAGCGGCGTGGGTGGACTCCGTCCATCCAGAGTTCTCGTCCCCTCGCGGGGGTGAGGGTGTTCATACCAACCATGAGAAACGTTATGGTCAGGCACTACGACTACGACTGGTTCTCGTCCCCTCGCGGGGGTGAGGGTGTTCATACACCCCCATTTCGCAGGCTGAATACGTCGCCTATGGTATGGCTAGTTCTCGTCCCCTCGCGGGGGTGAGGGTGTTCATACTCATCGTCCATGCGACGACTACTGGGTTAGGCTCGACCAAGTTCTCGTCCCCTCGCGGGGGTGAGGGTGTTCATACATGTTCACGTTCACCACAAAGGCAACCATCGAGCGCGAGTTCTCGTCCCCTCGCGGGGGTGAGGGTGTTCATACTGGGAAATGGTACCCCGCAACTACATGCCCGAAGGCATGGTTCTCGTCCCCTCGCGGGGGTGAGGGTGTTCATACGTATTACGACAATTACGACCTTTGGTGGGACAACGAGCCCACGTTCTCGTCCCCTCGCGGGGGTGAGGGTGTTCATACCGTGTGAGGATAACAATGGCGAGTTCGCAATGGTCGTGTTCTCGTCCCCTCGCGGGGGTGAGGGTGTTCATACACC
>CACXDP010000238.1 GCA_902766445.1 uncultured Coriobacteriaceae bacterium | reverse complement strand
TCGGCCATGGACGCCGCAAAGATCATGTGGCTCATGTATGAGCATCCCGAGGCGAAGTTCGAGGACATGGCCATGGACTTCATGGACATCCGCAAGCGCGTCTACACTTTCCCGCCGCTCGGGATGAAGTGCTACTTCGTCGCCATTCCGACAAGCTCTGGCACGGGCTCGGAGGTCACGCCGTTCGCCATCATCACCGATGCCGAGACGGGCATCAAGTGGCCGCTCGCCGACTACGCGCTCCTGCCAAACATGGCCATCGTTGACACGAACAACATGATGTCCCAGCCCAAGGGCCTCACCTCCGCGTCTGGCGTGGACGTGCTCACCCATTCGCTTGAGGCCTACGTGAGCATCATGGCCTCTGACTTCACCGACAGTCTCGCTCTCAAGGCGGGCAAGCTCGTGATGGAGTACCTGGCCCGCGCCTACGACGACCCCGACGACCTCGAGGCTCGCGATCACATGGCCAACGCAAGCTGTCTAGCTGGCATGGCCTTCGCAAACGCCTTCCTCGGAGTTAACCACTCCATGGCCCACAAGCTCGGCGCATATCATCACATTCCGCATGGCTGGGCCAATGCGGTGATTCTGACCCGCGTCATGCGCTACAACGCGGCCGAGATTCCGACCAAGATGGGCACCTTCCCCCAGTATCAGTACCCCCATGCAAAGGCGCGCTACGCAGAGTTCGGCCGTGCATGCGGCATCGAAGGCGCGACGGATGACGAGGTCTTCGAGAACTTCATCCAGGCCATTGAGGACCTCAAGGCCCATGTGGGTGTGAAGCCGACAATCAAGGACTTCGGTGTGGACGAGCAGTACTTCCTCGACACCCTTGATGAGATGAGCGAGCAGGCTTTCAACGACCAGTGCACCGGTGCAAACCCGCGCTATCCTCTCATCTCCGAGATACGCGAGCTGTATCTGGACGCCTACTACAATCGTCCCGCCACGAGCTACGAGTACTAGGAGGTAAGGAAGCATGATTCTCTCAAACAGCAAGGTCGAGCTCGAGCGTCGCAACAACAAGGTCGTCTATCAGGACGGCAACCGTCTCGTCAAGGTTTTCAACGAGCAGAAGCCCGGCTCCGATGTCTTTAACGAGGCGCTTAACGACGCTCGCGTGGCAGAGGCTGGCGGGCGCGTGCCCCGCGTCCTCGAGGTGAGTCAGATTAAGGACGGCGAGTGGGAGGGCAGCTGGGCCCTTGCTCTCAAGTTCGTTCCCGGACAGACCCTTGAGCAGATCATCCAGGATGACCCTGACAATCTCGCGGATTACCTCGAGCAGTTCGCTCAGCTTCAGATTGACATCCAGACCGCCGACGCGCCTCTGCTCAACCGTCAGAAGGACAAGCTCCGTCGTATGATCAACTCTTGCAAGATGATTGACCCCTCCGTGCGCTATGACCTGCAGATGCGTCTCGACGGTCTCAAGGGTGGTACCAAGGTCTGCCACGGTGACTTCGTCGCGTCAAACATCATCATCCCCGACGACGGCACCGATCCCTACGTGTGTGACTGGGCCCACGTGACAGCTGGCGTGCCCGAGGTCGATGCAGCGCAGACCTACCTCCTGTTGCAGGTCAAGCACCCCGAGCGTGCCGATCTCTACCTCGATCTCTACTCAAAGATGAGCGACACGCCCAAGCAGCTCATCATGCATTGGGTCCCGGTCGTCGCCGCAGCCGAGCTCGCCCGTGGCCGTCAGGCGCGCGAGAAGTTCCTGCGCAACTTGGTGGAGTCGGTCTTCAACGACGTGTAATGGTTGACTTCGCACCCATGTCTGTACATGAAAGGCACCACTCGGCTCGTTGCGGGGCGAGTGGTGCCTTGTGTATCGCCCTGTGTGTCTTGCTGCTTGTCGTGGCGCTTGCGGGATGCGGGCAGACTTCGCCTCGAGTCAGCGAGCCGCCCTCTACCGAGCTCGATGAGAAGGCCATCCTCGATGCGACCGAGGAAGCGATAGATGACATCGCTCCAACGACAGAACTTGACGAGCATCTGCTTTCGCGACTCAAGTGTGAAGTCAAGGGCGTCAAGGTGGGGACGGGCGGTAAGGCGACCGCTACGGTACATGTTTCCAATGTCGATTTGGGACAGGCGCTTGAGGATGCGTATGCGGAGTTTGGCGAGGATGCCGACAAGGTCGCATCCATCGGAGAGCTCTACCGCGAAGGTACTGACGACGAGCTGTGGTCTGAGCTCATCGACGTGCTCTACAAGCACATTGACTCATGCAAGAAGCTCAAAGAGACTGATGTCGACCTCAAGTTTCACATGGTTGAGGGCTCTTGGTCCCTCGACGAGGATTCTGCCGCTGACTTCGCGCATGCCGCATACCCTGGCCTCAGTTAGTCTTGAACATAGGAAGCTGTAGAGCTTGCAGAGCTTGCGTACTCGGCAACACGAGAAAGGAAGAGAAGTGTCAAAGGCAAAGAGGATAATCCTGACATTGGCGCTATTGGTCTGCGTCGTGGCTTTCGGTGGCTGTGCGGGCAGAGGCTCGCTTTCGGACGAAATTGATGATGCCACCGGCGCATACATATACAAGGCAGATGATGCGGGGAAGGGTTCGGCTGTTGCTTCCCTTGGGGGTGGCATCGATATCAAGGATGGACAGGTCCTCGTGATAAGTTCCGAGCTTGAAAAAGGCAGCCTGCAGGTCAGGCTTCTTGACGGTGATGGCGAGGTCGTGCTTGAAGAGGAGGAGAGCGGTCACACATCATCCACGCATGAGCTTGAACCTGGCTCGTACTCGATTGGCGTGACCTGCAACGAGGACGGAACCACGGGCACGATGACTGTCGGCCCCATGAATGAGGATGAGGTCGGTAAGTAGAACCGGGCATGAGCGTTCCGTAGGTACCACGAGGTGGGTCCTGGCTTGCGAGGAGCAACTCTGGCAAGCAGATCGGTCAAAAGGAGACCGGTGCAGTTTGGTGCAGGCATGCGCTAGACCGCGCCGGTCTCCTCTTTACCGAAATAAAAACATCGACTTTCAAATACTTGCAGTATGGCCGTGTGGTCGCTGGTACACTATGAACATTCGGTGCTTTTCAGCCTGAGGGGAGTTGTGTATGGAATTCAAGGAATTGGTGCGGGAGGGAGTCACTCGTCGCGGCTTCATGCAGCTGGCGGCTGGCCTCATCTCCACGATACCGGGCATGATGGTCTATCCCGTCACAGCGCTTGCCGAGGAGGACGACTGGTCCGAATCGCTCGAGCAGGACGCGGGCAGCGCGGGTACGTCCATCATCAAGGTCGTGAAGCTCAAGCCCAACGAGGTGGGCATTCAGGTGGCCGACATGTCCACGAGGGCCGAGACGGTCGTCGAGGGCGCATACGTGCGCATCGTCTCGTCGGAGAACGACAAGGTCGTGGAGGGCTACACCGACGAGTACGGCATGGTGTCGCTCGACGTCACAGAGCTTGCGCGCTGTGGCAAGAAAGAGGACCGTACGAAGCTCAGCGAGTATCGCTTCTACGGCTCCATCGAGGTTGATCCCCTCAACGACGGCTTCCGCAAGTTCTCGACGGGCCTCATGCGCTTCATCGGCGGTGTGGCACACATCATCCCGACGAGATTGCGTGAGAACCAGATGTATCCTCTCAGGGTCACCTTCGACGATTGGGATGTCCTCTATACAAACAACGACTTCATCGCGACCGGACTGAATGACAAGACGCACGTGTTCTCGATTGAGCTGCGGGGCTTGGAAGCCCAAGAGACAACCGTTGCACTTAGGGTGCAGGAAAAAGGCGCACGCCCGCGCAAGTCCGTCCGAGTGGTTCCTCAGGATGGTGCCGCAAGCGTCGTGTTCGAGGGCAAGTTCCTCCAGAAGGGTCACGCTGACTACCTGCCCATTGGATGCAAGGTAGTCCTTGACGTGACGCAGGGTGGCAAGACCAAGTGCGTCAACCTGCACTTCGGCGTAGCCGAGGGTGTGGTGGACAGTACGACGACAGGAGAGGACGACGAGCTCGAGCCCTTTGACTTCTCCGAGACCGACTGCAAACTGGGTCTGACCCTACCCGACTTCCTGCCTATCATCGGTGGGGGAGAATTGGCGACGGCATGGACTCCGTCCTACCCCATCAACGTTTCCCTCAACCCCTTTGGAACCTTCCAGCTTACGGTAAAGCTAGGGTACAACAGGGACGAGGACGATGACGAAGAGGACGAGGAAGATTATCACGGATTCCCCTCGTCGTGGGGATACAAGTACTCTGGTGATCCCCCGAGCGACGGATGGCATAGCTGGCCGATGGGGGATGCGAAATCGCAGGCCAAGGACTTCTTTGAGGAGGCAGGCAAGGCGTACTCGGGGGTAAAGTCCGTGTACTCGCGCGCAGGCGCAAAGTCAAAGATGTTTGGCCATGGCGCGTTCTTCCCCAACATCGAGTGTACGGGTGGCTTGCAGCTTGTGGCGGCTGCCTCGTATGACTGGGACACAGGCACCTTCCGCGGAAGCCTTGGTGGGCAGGTCATGATCAACCTTGCCGCGTCCGTGGCGGAGCAGTTCGTAGCCTTCGGCATCCCCCTCGTCGTGAGCGCGGGTCTTGAAGGTAGCTTCGCCGTATTCCTCGGCTGCGGTATGTACTCGAAGAAAGAGCGCACCGGAGATCTCATGGACTGGTCTAGGGCGCTGCTAGACTTTGGCAACTGGAAGTTCGACTACACCAATACTGGTCTTACCGTTACCGTGAGCCTCTCACCGTTCTTTAGCTTGGGCGTGGGCATTCGCGGAGTGGCATCCGTGTCGATCATGGCGAAGTGTACCTTTACGCTCTACATCGGCTTCACATACCGCGGGGAGCTCGACACGAAGACACACCCGTGCCCGCAAGTCATTGTGTCGTTCGGCGCTGAGATCACTATCGTGATTCACCTCTTCCTCGTCACGAAGACCTATCCGCTCGTGGACTTCGGGTACCGTGAGTGGTACAACCGCTGGAAGAAGTCCGGGGGGCAGGCTGACCTTGAGGGTATGGGACTCGGCCCCGCAGCGGATCGCAACCTCACGGACCTGGCAAACTCGATGAACGTCATCACCCAGTCGATGCTCGAATCCACCGATGAGGCGAAGGGCACAAAGAATTTTGCTGCACAGGCGGATGCACAGCCAGACGGGTGGGGTTCCGTGCGCGAGGCTGACGTCGTGGGCGTGCTAGACGATGGTACCGCGATTACCTATTCCGTGTATCGTATCGCAGACACTGAGGGACGAGACCAAGCTCTGCGGGCGCAGGCCGAGGAGCGGCGGAATGCCGAACAGCAGCCGGCCGAGGAGCAACGGCAATCTGTCGAGGAGCAGCCCACTGAGGATGCGCAGACGAACGAATCGCAGAATACACCCAACGAGGAGCAGGGCGAAGGTCAGAATGCAGTTGTCGGCACGGAGGCACAAGCCCCAACTGACTCGGCGGGCGTGACGTCTATGGCTGATGGCACGAGCACAGATGTATCAGAAGCACCACAGGGCGCTGATGCACCGACCGAATCATTGGCGGATGCTGCCCAGACTGGCGCGCAGGATGCGGCTTCGGCCGAGGAAGGCCTGGGCGCACAGGCTGATGCCCCAACCGAGGAGCAGCCTACCGAGGATGGTTCTGTGCTCGATGCGGTCGCAGGCTTCGTTGCAGCGGTCACGGGTAGCTCGGCGCAGGAAGAGACTCCGAAGACCGAACAGGCGGCTGAGACTACCGCACAGACGGCGCCTGAAGGTGCGGAACCTGCGGACACGGCTGCCACGGATGTGTTGGCGGGACAGGCGGATCAGCCTGCCGCCCAGGATCAACCTGCCGCCCAGGATCAACCGGCGCAGGAGGTCCAGCAGGCGCAGACGCGTCGCGCCATTCGCCATACTCGCTCCGTGAACTACGAGTTCACGCGTGTTGCGTCGGAGGGTCTTGCCGCCCTGGCAGACTCCGGTCTGCCCGAGCCGCAGGTAGCCGGCCTCGGTCGCGAGGGCGGCGTGAGGCCGTCCTCGGACAAGAAGCTGGCGACAGACATCTTTGCCGATCCCAGGGTCAAGGTCATCAACGTCCCCATATCGGACGAGAGGGGCAGCGGCAACCTCACCTGCGCCTTCCGCATTGCGTCGGTCTCTGTCAACGGTGAGCAACGTACGAGGATCATCATGGAGATCCTCAGCGTGAAGGGATATCCCCTCGAGGCATTCCAGACCCGCCAGATGCTCGACTTCGACATCACGGACGAGGAGGGCAAGCCCATACCGGGCTTCGAGTCCCACGACAGCCTCTACGACTACGACTTCGACGTGACCTTTAGCTCCACGAGGATACCGCCCGAGCTCGGCGGCAAGGACGGCGACTACTGGCACTACGTCCACTTCGTCATCCTGTCGGGCAAGCGCGCCCAGGGCGATGCCACGAGTGCCAGCAGCATCGCCAGCGACCTGCTGCTCACCTACCTCAGCGTGAGCATCAACGACCTGGTGAACTATCACCTGGGCGACCGCGCCTCGTTCGCGCAGTATTCGGCTCCCGCAAACCAATTCATGAAGGATGACGACGACTATCCTTATCACAGCATCTTCAGCGTGAGCTGCATCCGCGTGCCCGACGAGGACAGCAAGTACCTGCTCGTCTGCTACCTCGACCGTCGATCGAAGACCGCTGGCGGAGTGTTGTCCGACAACGGCGATGACGTGCATATCGGTGGCGGGTTCTTTGTGATTGACATCGCTACTGGTTTGGCGATGTTCCCCGATATGCCTCAGATCGATGAAAAGATGCATCCGAGCGACGTGCCCACGGTCTACGAGCTCAAGCTCCTGCCAAAGATCGGCGGCTACTACGGCCTGACGCTCCGGTCCTTCTGGAAGTCGTACTACTACGCCC
>CACXDP010000237.1 GCA_902766445.1 uncultured Coriobacteriaceae bacterium | reverse complement strand
GGCTGGCTGTCAAACGGACTCGTGATGACAGCTCGAGGCCAAGCCAGGATGTTCCCGTATCGTATGCCGAGCTCTTGCAGGAAAACACGCGGCTTCGAGAGTCTTATACCCATATCGCTCATGCTCTAGCCTGCGACTACACCGACTTGTTTTATGTCGACATGGATACCGACGAGTACATCGTGTGTCATTTTGACGACGAAAGCGGCGAGCTCGTAGAGCGACGGCGAGCTGTGGGATTCTTTGAGAACTGCGAGCGGGAAGCTAAGCTGCACGTGCATCCAGAGGACCGGGCTGCATTCGTCAAGACCATGGACCGAGAGTTCCTCAAGGAAGAACTGAATCGTTCCCGTGTGCTCGAAATGCTCTTTCGTGGGGTCAAGGACGGAAGGTCTTTTTTCGTACAACTGAAGGCGACGAGGATGGATGACGACGGTCGTGTCGCTGTCATCTCTATCTCTGATGTGGATGAACTCGTCACGAATCGTCGTGCGGAAGACAGAATCCGGGAGGAACGCATTGTATACGCTCGTCTCCATGCCCTTACGGGCAACTTCATCGCCGTCTATGATGTTGACCCGGAGACTGATTGCTACTACGAGTTCAGCTCGGCGGACGGCCACGTGCAAGGCTTCACGTTGGCAAGAGAAGGGGAGAGCTTCTTTGAGATGACTCGGGAGGCATACCACCACAACGTCTATCCTGCAGACCTAAGCAGGTTCCTCTCCGTCTTTACCAAGGCAAACGTCATGGCGGAAATCAATCGCAATGGCATTTTTACCCTTAGTTTTCGTCTCGTCGTGGAGGACGGGCCAATCTATGTCCAAATCAAGGTGGCTAAAGTGGAGGAGGACGAGGGCTCACGACTGATCGTCGGCCTCTACGACATTGACGCGCAGGTTCGGCAGGAGCTGGAAGCCGAACAGCGCCTTGCTCAGGCACAGTCGCAGGCGAAGGTTGATGTGCTGACGGGCGTCAGAAACAGGCTTGCCTATCTGGAGTCCGTGGCACGCATTGACGATCAGATAGCAACGGGTTAGGTTACGCCCTTTGCGATAGTGATGTTAGATATCAATGACCTAAAGAAGGTCAACGACACAGCTGGGCATCGGGCGGGAGACCAGTACCTTCGCGAAGCCTGCAAGGTGATATGCAACACCTTCAAACACAGTCCTGTCTTTCGCGTCGGTGGTGACGAGTTCTGCGTCATCGCGCAGGGAAACGACTTCGAATGCCTGCAGGAGCGGCTCGAGTTCATGGAGAATCGTAATGCTGAGGCGCTGCGCTCAGGCGGCCCTGTCATCGCTTGTGGGGTAGCGGTGTATAATAGCGATGCGTGCGTGTCAGCAGTGTTTGAGCGCGCTGACAGCGACATGTACGCCAACAAGTGCCGCCAGAAGGCTGCATACCACTCGTAGAGGGGTGTGACGTGCGCGGGCTGATGGCGCTACACGCGATGTGGGGCTTCCCGCAGATGTTGGCAGGCCTTGTGGTGACTGCTGTCGTTCGTGGAAAATGCCGGCGCTTCCGTGGAGCCTGGGTAGTGTCTTGGAGACAACGCGCAGGCCTCTCACTAGGCCTCTTTGTGTTCGTACCGTATGGTAGCCCGCGTCGTCTCCTCGTACACGAATACGGGCATTGCGTACAATCGCTCATCCTCGGACCGCTTTACCTGCCGGTAGTCGTCTTGCCCTCGCTCGTGTGGGCAGGTTTGCCCGCCTTGGGGATGTGGCGTCGTCGCCGACGGATCTCATACTATGCACTGCCCACTGAGCGCTGGGCTAACGCGCTGGGGGAATGGGTTTGCGGCGAACCTTCGATGGGCCAGGAGCTAGTCGACTGAGGCATCACCTCATAAATCAAGCCGCCACACCAGCTGTCGCGATTTGACCTCCGATCGGTCTGGTGCACGACATCTGGCGTGGTGGCTCTGTCATATTATGGTTGCTCGCTACTCCCCGCGGAAGAGCGTGCGGAAGCCCGCGCTGAAGTGGCTGAGGGCTCTTATAAAGCGGTTGCCGCTCGGCGCTGGCATGGACTTGTTGACTGCAAGCTCGTTGACTGGCTGCTTCGTGTCTGGCGTCGTCTCCGGCTGCGCCTGCGCTGGCTCTTCAGACACATCTTGCTCGCGATCCTTCGCGAGCTCCAGTACCTTCTCCTGGATACGTTCCTGCACACGCTCCTGTACCCGCTCATGGGCTCGTGCGATGAGCGAGGGGACTGCATCGACGACGCTCTCTTGATGTGCCTCTTGGAAGGCGACGGTGGGACCCGCCTCCTCTGTCGGCTCGATGACTTCCGTATCCGACCCTGTCTCGGCGACCACGAACTGGTGGGTGGGGGCTCCGTGCAGCACCTCGGGCACGAGCGGCACAACGGATGCTTCGGGTACGAGTGGCACGTCCACGTTTTCGCGAGCTTTGCGGGCACGGTCGTAGGCGAGTACGATGAGTGACTGCTGGGCGTCCACGCGCGTTGCGTCTTCGGCGACCGCAACCTTCTCCCAAGTGCCCTCAGAGGTGAGTTGGCGAGCCTTTACGTTATCAGCGAGCTGGATGTTCATGTACTGCAGCACGAGCGCACGACAGGTGGGGTCAAGCACGGGATAGGCAATCTCGACGCGGTGCTCGGTGTTACGCGTCATCATGTCTGCCGAGGAGAGGTAGACTGTGTCGACGTCGGCACCAAAGGCGTAGACTCGTGCGTGCTCAAGGAAACGACCCACGATCTGACGGATAACGAGGCCGTCGCCTGTGCCATCCACGTCCACGATGCAGGTGATGCCGCGGATAACCATGATGACCTTGACTCCCGCATTGCAGGCTTCCACGATCTTGTCGATGACGTCGCGGTCGGTGAGGGAGTTCATCTTCATGAAGAGCTGTGCGGGTTGTCCGGCGCGGGCGCGCTCGATCTCGCGATTCATGCCACGCACGATGAGGGGCTTGAGTCCCTCAGGAGCCACGCCCAGGTAGCGATAGCTGCCGCGCAAGTTGCCGAGGCTCAAATTGCGGAAGAAGACGTTTCCGTCCTCGGCGATGCCCTCGTGGGCAGTGAGCAGCATGAAGTCGGAATAGAGCTTGGCGGTCTTTTCGTTGAAGTTGCCTGTGCCTAAGCAGGTGATGCGCTTGATGCTGCCGCTTTCGTGATAAGTCACCTGGCAAATCTTTGAATGGCATTTGAAGCCCTCAGATCCGTAGATCACGGTGCAGCCAGCGGCTTCGAGGCGCTCTGCCCACTCGATGTTGTTTGCCTCGTCGAAGCGAGCGCGCAACTCCATGAGCACGGTGACGTCCTTGCCCTTCTCTGCTGCCTGTATCAGGCTCTCGCAGAGGTGCGACTGCTTGGCGACGCGATAGAGCGTAATCTTGATCGAAATGCAGTCGTCATCCTGACTCGCCTCGCGCAAGAGGTTGAGCAGGGGACTCATCGACTCGTAGGGATAGAAGAGCAGGATGTCATGGTCCTCAACCTGCTCGCGCATGGGACGCGCAAGGTCTGCCATGGGGCTGGCTTGGGGTTCGACCGGCTCGTTGGTGAGCTCGCGGTGGTGCTTTTCGGGAATCTTTCCCTCGAGACCGTATACGTAGGAGAGGTCGAGCGGCACGTTGCGCACAAAGACGCGCGAGGGGGAGAGATTCAGCTCTTGGCGGATGAACTCGCTCAAAGGCTCGTCGAAGCTACCCTGGATCTCGAGACGTACGGGCTGGAGGCGTAGCCGCTTCTTGAGCACCTTGCGCATGTGCTGGCGGTAGTCCTCTTCTTCGCCGACACCCTCACCGTCCGGATCCACGTCGGCGTTGCGGGTAACGCGGATGATGGCGGTGCTCGTTGAGCGATATGCTCCGAAGCAGCTGTTTACCTGGCTGGCAATCACGTCTTCGAGTAGGATGAAGCGGAATTTCGAGGGGCGGCTCGGCAGTTGGATGACGCGCGGTGCGTGGCGTGGCATCTCGATGATGCCGAGGACACCGGTCTCATCCTGGCCGTCGAGCGCGCACACGACGTAGAGCGAGCCATTGCGCAGGTTGGGGAAGGGGTGGCGCGGATCTACCATGAGCGGCGAGAGGATGGGGGAGAGGTTCTTTTGGAAGTAGCGCGCGACGACTTCGGCATCCTCATCGGTCATCGTATCACGCGTAACGCGGTTGAGGCCGCGCGTGCGTAGCTGCGCCTCGAGGTCGAGCTGGGCCTTCTCTTGGCGCTCAACGAGCGGCGGAAGGGTCTGGAAGATAAGCTCGAGCTGCTGCGAGGG
>CACXDP010000236.1 GCA_902766445.1 uncultured Coriobacteriaceae bacterium | reverse complement strand
CGCATCGATGAGGTCGCTACGCGCCTGAGGATAAGCGACAGGGCGCCTCTCCAGAGCTTCACGTGCACGTTTAACCTCTACAAGCTGAGCGATGACGCAACGAAGCCGGATGACGGCACGCTACTATCCACGCTTACGCGGACATTCCAAAACCAGGGTTACCACCGCGTGGCGCTCGACGCTCCCATCTACCTCAAGGCAGGTGATCGTCTGGGCATCGTGGTGCAGCAAACCTACCTCGCCGACGACGGGGTCACGCTGTATGGCATCGAGGCACAGGAGTGCGACGGATACCGAGAGATTCATAAGGATCCGGTTTACGGCAACGCCGTTGTCAACGAGGGCGAGAGCTTCTTCAACATTGAGGGGGCCACTAACAAAGAGGAAGCATCCAAAGACGGATGGCTGGATGTCACGGCTCCTTTGACAAAAGAGATGTTGCTGTACTTTAAGTCTGATGTCGCTGACAGTCCCATGCTGGACTATTACGTCAGTCATTACTGCGGCAAGCCAATCCAAAGCTTCTTCAATATCGACAACTTTAGTATAAAGGCATTTGGCGAGCCGGTCTCGCTCGAGCATGTGGACGCCGTTGCGCCTACCTGTGAGGAAGCGGGTACTGCTGAGTACTGGTTTGATGCTGAGACCGGTGCAACGTACGCCGACGAGAACGGCACTAAGGCGCTGGAAGACACCTCGGTCGCGGCCCTCGGTCACGACTGGGGCAAAGCTCGCTACGAGTGGACCAAGGACTGCTCTAGCGTTACGGCTACCTGCACCTGCAAGCGCGACAAGAGCCACGTCCTCACGGAGACTGTTGCCACGCAGGGGATGAGCAACGCCACATGCACCCGGGCGGGTAAGGTTGTCTGGACGGCTGATTTCGAGGGTGAGCCCTTCTCGACGCAGGTCAAGATGACGGACGAGGCGGTGCTTGGTCACATATGGGGCAAAGTGAGCTACACATGGTCGAAGGACGGGAAGTCCTGTACCGCAAAGAGAGCCTGCGAACGCGACTCAGCCCACAAGCAGACGTCCAAGGCCGAGGTTACCTCGAAAGTAACCAAGGAACCCACCGCCACCAAGTCTGGTACCCGTACTTACACGGCTACCTTCTCCGTGGGCTGGGCCGAGGCGCAGACGAGGACCGAGACCATCCCGGCCTTGGGTGTGCCGACCGCACGCGGTAGGGCACACGTACAAAAGACGGGTTGGACCTCTTATGTTGCCGGCGGCGAGATCGTTGGCACCACAGGCAAATCGCAGCGGCTCGAGGCGCTGAGGCTTAAGCTTGCCGGCGCGAAGGTCACGGGCGGAATTGAGTACCGTGGACACGTTCAGGGCATTGGCTGGGAGAAAGCGTGGGCGCGTGATGGTAAGACGTGCGGCACGACGGGTAAGTCAAAGCGCCTTGAGGCCGTACAGATTCGTCTCTACGGTCAAATGGCCAAGAAGTTTGACGTCTATTACCGCGTACACGTGCAGGGGTACGGTTGGATGGCCTGGGCGGAGAACGGTGCGAAGGCAGGCACCGAGGGCAAGTCGCTGCGTGCCGAGGCAGTGCAGATAGTGATCGTACAGAAGGGGGGCAAGGCTCCCGGTGCGACCTACAACGGGGTGAAGCAGGCTTACGCCAAGCCGTTCCTCTCCAAGTAGCGACGAGCGAGTCTTGGCGGTGCAAGGTTCCGGGCCATGCGTACCGATGGTGCGCATGGCCCGGCTTGCTTCGTGATGCGTGGTGCATGCATTTATCGGCTACCATATACCAGTGCAGAGGCTTGTCATGGGGGTGTGGTCATGAGGAAGGGCGTTTCTAAGATACTCGCGGTCGGGCTGGGGCTGGTCCTCGCTCTGGGCGCTTGCTCGCAGGGGACAGGTGACACGACGGAGTCTGTTCCCGAGGAGGCAATCGTCGCTGAGGAGACGGTGGCTACGCTGCAGGCGTCGACGGTGGAGGCGACGGAGGAAAACGTGCGCCTCGGTGGCAGGACTTGTGAAAGCGATGGCGTGAGGTGGCTCGCACAGAGCGGAAGTGCCATCGAGTTCGAGGTCGATGCCACGCGAGTGGCAATCAACCTGGTTGGCGACGAGGCCGTAGAGAACGTAGAGGACCTCCGCCCAAGATTTGCCGTGCTGCTCGACGGGGAAGTCATCCTGGACGACATACTCTCCGAGTACACTCGTACCATCGAGGTGTTTGCGGGTGAGACCAGCAGAAAGGCGGTCGTGGAGCTGATGCAGCTCTCCGAGTCGAACTCGGGCGTGGTGGGGGTCGACGACATTGACATCGAGTCATTCTCCTCAACGCCCATAGCCCCGACCTCGGCGAAGGACCTGAGCATCGAGTTCATCGGCGATTCGATTACCTGCGGTTATGGTGTCGAGTCGTTAGAAGTCACCGACGGCTTAAGGACAACCAGAGAGAACTTCATGAAGTCCTACGCATATTTCACGGCAAAGGCATTGGATGCCGATTGCAGTGCGGTGTGCTATAGCGGGTACGGCATTGTCTCGGGCTGGACGGGAGATGGCGAGCGCAACGCTAGCAGTCTGCTGCCACCGTTGTATGACGTGGTGGCAAGGAAATACGATCAGCCATGGGACTTCTCGACGCATCCGAGCGACGTGGTGGTCATCAACCTTGGAACCAATGACACGACCTACACCTATGGGGACGAAATCCGCGAGGCGGAGTTCTCTGAGGGGTACGAGGACTTCTTGGCAGAGGTTCGGGAGCGCAATCCCAGGTCACACATCGTCTGCACCCTTGGTACGATGGACACCCAGGAGCTGTATCCGGCAATCGAGCAGGCAGTGGAGAGGTTCAAGGAGCGTACGGGAGACGTGCGCGTCACGAGCTACATGGCGGATGTGATGGATGTGGATAGCGACGGCGCGGGAGCGGGGTGGCATCCCAACGAGATCACGCAACAAAAGATCGCGGACGAATTGACGTATGTCATCCGCGAGCTGCTTTGAAGCATCTTCTGCGAGTCTTTCGGTCGACGGTGATGGGTCGAGGCGGTGGTCTCGACAGAATGGGTGAGGGGCACGATGGAGTGTATCGTCTGCTTGGTCGTGGGCTATGCGTTTGGCTCGATACTTGCGGCCGAGATCGTGGCGCGCGTGATGGTGCACAAGTTCGCGTTCGACCTTGGCGACGGCATCCCTGGCATGGCCAACATAGGCCATGCGCTGGGCACCAAAAGGTGCGGGGAACGCGGCGATACGGTCCTTGACGTTCTGCTGTAGGTTGCGGTAGAAGAGCGCAAGGTCATGCACGTGGTAGTCGCCCTTCTGGAACGCGCCCGAATCGGTGTTGTACAGGTCGTCGAACTTCATGTCGCAAACCACGAGCACGCCCGATACCTCGTCCGTGGTGTTTCCGTCGGTATCGCATGTCACACGACCGAGGTTGAGGTCGGCCTCCGCCTTCGTCGAGTCCACGCGCCAGTTAAGCGGGTTTATCGCAAGCTGTTTCGTGGGGCGGACAGGGGGGACGGGGGCGTTTGTCCCACTTCGTGGGACAAACGCCCCCGTCCCCCCTGTCCGCCCGTCCCCCCTGTCCGCTAGTCGCGGATGAGGATTTCTAGCGTGGAGAAGAGCGACTCGGGATCGACGGGCTTGCTGAGGTGGGCATTGAGACCGGCTTGAAGACTTCGTTGCACGTCATCATCGAAGGCGTTGGCCGTGAGCGCGATGATAGGCACCTGCTTCGCATCGTCCCTCGGGAGCGCGCGAATCGCACGGGTTGCCTCGAGGCCGTCCATGACGGGCATGCGCATGTCCATGAGCACGGCGTCGTAGTGTCCTTCGGGACTTGCTGCAAATGTCAAGAGAGCTACCTTACCGTTCTCGGCTATGTCTACGTCGATGTCGCGGGCGTTGAGAATCATCTGCATGATTTCGGCGTTGATTTCAACGTCCTCAGCCATGAGTACCTTGCGACCCTTGAGGTCTGCTTTGCTCGCCAAAAGAAGCTCGTGCTTCTTTTTGAATGCGTCGCGGAATTCGTTGAGGACGCTTCCCGCAAACAAAGGCTTGTGGACGAAGCTGTCTATGCCGGCATCGCGCGCCTCTTCGGCGATTTCGTCCCAGTGGTAAGAGGTGAGGATGATGATTGCCGTCTCATCACCAACGATCGAGCGAATTTGACGGGTGGTCTCAAGGCCGTCCATTTCGGGCATTTTCCAGTCCATCAGTATGAGGTTGAATTCCTGTCGCCGCAGGTGGTGCATCTCCACCATCTCGAGGGCTGCGGATCCCGATTCGGCCGTCTCGCAGCTCACGCCGACCTGGCCCAGAATCAGGCGTGCATGCTCGCACGCGATGGGGTCGTCATCCACGACGAGCACGTGCATCTCGCTCGGATCGAACTCCCCGTCCTCGTTGGCCACGCTTGACCTCTTGGATATGCCGAGCGTCAGCGTCACGACGAACGTGGTGCCGACACCTTGCTCGCTCGTGACCTCGATGTTGCCGTTCATCAGCTCGACGATGCTCTTTGTGATGGGCATGCCAAGGCCTGTGCTGCCCAGGCTATTTGAGGCGTTGGAATTCTCTTGCGAGAATGCATCGAAGATGTGAGGGAGGTACTCCTTGCTCATGCCGATGCCGGTATCGGTAACGGTGAGTCGCAGCGTCGCCTTGTCGCCGTAGCGTCCCACATCATCGATCGTGAGGGTGACCGATCCGCCCTCTTTTGTGAACTTGACGGAGTTGCCGAGGATGTTGATCATCACCTGACGAAGCTTCATGTCGTCGCCGACATAGTAGTCGCTGATTTTGCCATTGGTGCGGCACTCATAGTGCAAGCCTTTGTCACGACACTGTCCACTGATGATGGTGTTGACCTGTTCGAGCATCTGGGCGAATGAGAACTCCTCGTGGCGTATGATCATGCGTCCGGACTCGATGCGGCTCATGTCCAGGATGTCGTTGATGATGCTGAGGAGGTGCTTTGCCGAAGAGTCTATCTTTACGAGGTACTCGCGAGCCTTCTCCGATGTTTCGGGGTCGCTCATGGCGATGTTTCCCAGGCCGATGATGGCGTTCATGGGAGTGCGAATCTCGTGCGACATGTTTGAGAGAAAGACCGTCTTTGCGCGACTCGCCTGCTCGGCCACCTCAAGAGCGTCGAGCAAGGCCTGTTTCTGCTCGAGTGATGCGCGGGTTTGGGCATCCACGTCGGTAAGACAGGCACCTACGGAGTGAACTATGTGGTCGTCGCGGTCCTCGGGGTGCCGTACGCCGGCAAACTTGATCATCTCGTACGTCTCGCGTCCATGTCGCCTAACCATGTAACGATACGAGATGACGAGCTGGTTTTGGAGTCCCTCCCTGATTGAATCGGGCTGGACGAAGCGCAGGAACTCGTCGCGATACTGTTCGGTGACGTTATTGTTTGCATAAGCTGTAATGGCTTCGAGATACTTGAAGTGCTCTCTCGACTCGCATCCGCCGATGGCATCCTCATGTGACTGATAGCATATGCCCTCGTCGTTGTCGAGCTCTATGTAATAAACACTCCAATAGTCGGAGGCCAGCGCCGTTATGAGCTCCGTCTGCTGGTCGCGCTTCGCAGTGATGTCGGAAATGAACACATAATATATGTCGCCATAGGCTTCCGTGTGCGTGAAGTGACCGTAGTCGTCCACCCAACGTATGCTGCCGTCCTTGCGAATGATGCGGTACTCTACGTAGTCGAGCCCGTCGTCGTTTACGGCTATCTGCTCGCCGATGGATTCCTTGATGTTTGAATAGTCATCGGGATGGACCATGCCATTGAAGGTGTAGCCGGTGAGCTCCCTGAACTCATCGAGGTTTTCGCAGCCATAGATGTTGAGCAGCGCCTGGTTGGCGTAAAGCAGCTCTTCGGGTTCCTCGGCCTTGTAGATGAAGAAACCGCCCGGCATGTGGCGTCCGATTTCCTCCACGATGGGTATGGTGAAGTCGTTCAGTTCGAACTTGTTTCCAAACATCGCGAGTACCTTCCTTGCGGCGGTGGTTTGAAGCTTACTACAGTATGACGCATTCGGTGCAAAACTGGCAAACTGTTGAACGTGCTATGTACAATGCAACACATGGATGCTGCTTCGCGCGTCGCATGAGGTCGCGGCAAGTGGGAAGCAAGTGACTTCGGCATACGCGGGAAACGACTGCGATGGCAAAGTGCGCCCGGCCTCAGCTTGAGCTGCCGTGCGCACTTCTGATTCGCAGCTTGGTGCGTCGTATTATGCGTAGCCCCAGGTGAGAAGCTGCCACGCGCCGCTATCCGTGCGAGCGAGTATCCAACTGTAGTCATTGTAGTCATGGTCGGGTTCCCATGCGGTTCCTTCTGCCTGCTCGGCGCTGGGTGAGTGGTAGTCGCTCATGAGAACGATGACCTGGTTGTATTCCGGCGCATCAGGTGTCTGGGCTTCGCGAAGCTCGTTGGCATACGCGATGTTTTCCTGACTCGTCTGATCGCCTGCGTAGGCGATGCGCTTCATGGTGCAGCCCGTCCACTTGTCGAACTCGGCCATCACGGTGCTGATTGCGGCGTCGATGTCGGCCTGGGTGTAGATCTCGGACGTGCCGTAGTCTATCTCGTAGTTGGCGGTGTTGGCGTTGGCGGTCGCTTCGGTCGTCTCTGCGGTGTCGGCTGGATTGGAGGCATTTTGCTGGCCGCCACAGCCAACCATGCCGATCGTGCCAAGCGCGAGCGTACTCACAACCGCGAAAGTAATGACGTTCTTCTTCATGCAGTTCCTTTCCACCGGAGCCGTGTTTATCGCGCAGGTTTGTCACGCATACTTTATACGCCCCTGGGTGCATCTCGTCTCAAACTCGCTGCACAAATCCGAAGGCGTGTGGGGGTTGAACTCGTCAAATCTGCGCTGGTTGATCGGGGCGACACTCTGAAGAATGATTACGTGGGTACGGGACGTCGATGCTCAGGCGCGAGCACACATAAAGCCGCAACCCTAGTGCCGCGACATCAATGCCACGCACTCCACGTGCTTGGTGTGGGGAAAGAGATCCACGGGTATGATGCGGTTCACACGGTAGCTGCCCTCGCGCAGTATGGCGAGGTCGCGCACTTGGGTTGTGGGGTTGCACGAGACGTAGGCGATGCGTTGTGGTGCGAGCTGCACGACGCCGTGCAGAAACTCGGGTGTGGAGCCTGCGCGCGGCGGGTCAAGAACGACAGCGTCGAAAGAAGCACGACGCTGTTCGCCCATCCAGCTGGTAGCATCAGCGCAGACGAAGCGACAGAAGTCGGCGAGATCGTTGGCGCGGGCGTTGCGGCGAGCGCAGCCGACGGCATTGCTTACCTGCTCTACGCCAACAACACTGAGGTCGCGACTGCCTCGCTTGGCGGCTGCGGCTGCGCAAATGCCGATGGTGCCGGTGCCGCAATAGGCATCGAGCAGGGACGAGGTCTCGTCGATGCCTTCGAGGGCGAGCTGGTAGAGCACCTCGGTCTGGGCTGGGTTCGTTTGGTAGAAGCTCGTGGGGCCAATCTCGAAGGTGCATCCGAGCAGACGATCGTGCATGATACCGACCCCGAAAAGCGTGCGATTGCGTGTGCCGAGGATGGCATTGGTGCGGCGGTCGTTGATGTTTTGCACGACGGACGTGATGCGGGGATGACGCTTGCGCAGACGGTGAACAAGCTCGGTCGCACGAGGAAGGTCGGGTCCGTTGGTGACCAGCGTGAGAAGGACCTCGTCGGTAGCATAGCCCACGCGCACGACCGCATGGCGCAGCACCCCTCGGCCTCGGTCCTCCTCGTAGGCGCGGATGTGCAGCTCGTCGGCCACGCGGGCCACGTCGCGCAGGATGGCGCGGGCGCCCTTGGCCTCGACAAGGCATTCTTTGCAAAAAACGATGCGGTGTGTGCCGCGCTCGTAGAAGCCGCAGCGCATGCGTCCTCCCGTGGCGCGCGAACCCGGTGCGAATGGCGTGGCAGCCTTGTATCGATAGGCGAGTGGTACGTCCATGCCGCGAATGGGCTCGACCGAGACCTCGTCGGCCGCGCTGACCTCGGCAAAGAGCTCTTCCATGGCGTGCTGCTTGCGCTTGAGCTGCAGCTCGTAGGGTACGGCGAGCAGTTCGCAGCCGCCGCAGCGTTTGGCAATCGGGCATGTGTACGTCTTGTATCCCATGCGTACATAGTACAACGTTGCATCGATTTGCGGTACGTGACGACTGGTCCTCTCCAAACGGGCAAGTAATCGACTGCCGACGATATGGAGGCGCGATGTTGATGCGGTGCGCTGTTACGCTGTCTTGAGACGGCCCGGCATTTCGGGCATATGACTCAACGAGAACATCGACACGAAAGAAGAAAGGGCACTTCAATGAGCACCAACTTCGTGAACACCTATGACGACGAGCGCGTTTCCCGCGGCGAGACCATGTACCGTCGCGATACCCAGGTTCGACAGCGGCCCGCTTATCCACAGGGCGGCTATGGCTATCAGGAGTATTCGGAGTATGCAGAGCCTCGCTATCGACGGGACCAGTACCCTGAGGCCAGAAGAACCTCCCCGGCAGCAAAGGGAGCCGTGGTAGGCGTTGTGGTTGCACTCGCAATCGTCTGTGCATTCGCGTTTGGGACGGGTCTCTTCAGGCGCGTCGCGAACAAGGTTCTGCCTCCGTCGCTGATTGCCATTACTTCGACGACGAGGACGACGGAAGCTGCTTCTCAGCCCGCCAACTATGCCGATGGCGGCCAGATGATTTCGTCCGACGACGCGATTAGGGCTGCCGCCAACGCCGCGGCTGGTGGCAACGACGTGCGTAACGCCATGGCAAATCTCGAAGTCGGTGGCGATGCAGCACACTATGTGGTGACGTTTGACTTTGATGACGCACATTACACCGTCGAGGTTGATGCCTATACCGGAGACGTGTGGAGTGTGACGCCGACATTCAATGACAGCGTGCCTGAGTCCGTCTTCGGCGAGGAGCAACAGGCAAACGAGGAGCAGGTTGACCAACCCCAGCTCGCCTTTGCCGACGAGTCAGAGACTGTGGAATAACCTAGGTACAGGGGGGCAGTCCCCTAGGTACAGGGGACTGCCCCCCTGTACCCCCTGAACTTTGGTTCCGCTCCCCGATAAGGGGTTTATATCTATTGACAATACGTGTATTGTGGATTCCATGTGCGTAAAGCCTTGACCAAGGAGGGTTACATGGCAAAGGAACAGCAGGTAAAGAACGTGGTTTTGGTTGGCCAAGGTGGCGTGGGAAAGACCATGCTCGCCGAGGCCATGCTGCATCTTTCTGGAAAGACGACGCGTCTGGGCGGCCATGCAGGCACCAAGCCGACGCTTGACTACGACGCGCAGGAGACCGCGCGTGGTTTCTCGATTTCGACCACGATGGCTCCCATCGAGTGGCAGAAGACCCGCATCAACATCCTTGATGCCCCGTGCTACCCTGACTTCGTGGGCGATGCCTACGCGGCAATGAGCGCTGCTGAGACGGCACTCTTTGTGGTGGACGCCAACGACGGTCCGCAGACCACCACCACGCGCCTGTGGTATGCCGCTGAGGATCTCTCGCTTGCTCGCGCGGTCTTCATCAACCGCCTCGACAAGCCCGAGGCCGACTTCGACTCCGCTCTCGATCTGTGTCGCGAGCGATTTGGCAACAACCTCGGTGCCGTCACCATCCCCATGGGCACCGCATCCGACTTCAAGGGCGTCATCGACGTCGTCCACATGAAGGCCCGTCACCTCGAGAAGGGCAAGGTTATCGAGGAAGACATTCCTGACGAGTATGCCGACGCCGCCGAAGAGGCCCACGAGACGCTTATCGACCTCGTTGCCGAGGCTGACGACGACGTCATGATGGCCTACCTCGAGGGCGAAGAGGTCACGCAGGAGGACATCGAGAACTGCCTGTCCACCGCCATTCGCGAGCGCATCTTCGTGCCCGTCTTCGCCGGTGCAGCCGTGCAGGAGGAGGGCATCATCTCCTTCATGAACGCCGTCGTCGCATGGTTCCCCGCGATGGCTGACTTCGGTCGTGTGCCGCTGGTCAACGGCGAGCAGCTCGACATCGACCCGGACGACGACCGTCCCGTCGCGTTCGTCTTCAAGAGCCTCAACGATCCGCAGAACGGCAAGCTTTCGTTCCTCAAGGTCTTCTGCGGTACCATCACGCCTGGCATGGAGCTCACCAATGCACGCACCCGCAAGGGCGAGCGCCTGGGCCACCTGTACGTGATGACCGGTCGCGAGACCTCCGACGTCAAGAGCGCCGCTGCGGGCGACATCGTGGTCGTGCCGAAGCTCGACGCCCTCACGGGTGACACGCTTTCCGCGACGGGCAAGGTCGAGGCAGCCGCTTTCCGCTTCCCCAACAGCCTGTATCGCATCGCCATCGAGCCCGATCAGCGCGGCACCGAGGGCAAGCTCTACGCCTTCCTCGAGCGCAGCTCCGAGGCTGACCCGACCCTCAAGGTCGAGCGTGACGAGGAGACGGGACAGACCGTCATCAGCGCTATCGGCGAGGCGCAGGTCAGCGTCTTGCTCGAGCGTCTCGAGGATCGTACGGGCGTCACCGCGCACACCGTCAAGCTGCGCATTCCGTATCGCGAGACCATCCGCCGTATCGCTACTGGTCATGGTCGTCACAAGAAGCAGACCGGTGGTTCCGGCCAGTTCGCCGACTGCAAGCTCCGTATCGAGCCGAACCCCGATGGTGGGTATGAGTTCCTCGACGAGGTCGTCGGCGGTGCCATTCCGCGTGGCTTCATTCCTGCCATCGACAAGGGCGTGCAGGAGACCATGCGTGGCGGCGTTCTCGCTGGCTATCCCGTCATCGACGTGAAGGTTGCCGTCTTTGATGGTCAGTTCCACCCCGTCGACTCCAACGAAATGGCCTTCAAGACGGCCGCGCGTCTGGGCTTCCAGGACGCCATCAAGGGTGCCGACGCCGTGCTGCTCGAGCCCATGGCTCACCTGAAGATTACCGTGCCCGAGAGCTACGCTGGCGCCGTGATGGGCGACATCTCAGCCAGCCGCGGTCGCGTCGAGGGCATGCAGGCTGCCGGCGCGGGCGAGACCTGCGTCGAGGCTACCGTGCCCTACGCTGAGGTTACCGACTACGCCACCCGTCTGCGTTCCCTCACGCGCGGCACGGGCGAGTTCGAGCTCGAGGTCAACGGCTACGAGCAGGTGCCGCACGACGTGCAGCAGCGCCTCGCGCAAGAGTATCAGGATCGTCGCGCCTCTGGCGAGCGCTAACGTGTGACTGTCATCTGAATCTGAATTGGGGGTGTCCCCCTAGCTCGTTCAAGCTAGGGGGACACCCCCTTTCGTGTGACGCATGTATGGTATGGGTGCTACTTGACGTTTAGTGTAGCACGTCTGCCCGAATCGCCGAAGAACGTGTTTACGAAGTACCTGTACACGTACTTGCCCCTTGAGGATTTGCCCAGAAACGTCAGGTGGCCTGATCCGCGATAGCCGTTCCACGAGGAACCACGTGCGTAGTCAGGGTCATCAAATACGAGAATGCGTCCCCTTGCATATGTGTCACCGGGACCAGGAGTGGATGGAACACTCGGGGCGTAGAAAAAGTAGGACGTGCCGTGATTCTCGGTAGTGACGTCCACATACCAACGACCTCTCCATGCCGTGGGCACGTTTACTTTGAAGTCCTGCGTCTCGTAGGAATCGGCTTTCTTGATGGGATATGAGCGCTTACGAAATGCTCCTGCCGTCGAACCTGGTGCCGCCCTGCCTTTCAAGACAAGCTTGATCTGAATAGCTTCAAGACGGTAGGAGTATCCAGCTGTACCTGCAGAAGCACCGTTCTTTGCCCAGCCCATCCATCCGAAGTGCTGTGCATGCACTCGATACCACACGTTATACTTATTTGCCATGTTGCCAGTGAGCTTGATTTGGATGGCCTCGAGGCGCTTTGACTTGCCGGTGGTGCCCGACAGGGTACCGTTTGATTTCCAACCGCTCTCCCAGCCGTAGGTCTGTATGTGCGTGCGATACTGGATCCCGCCTGTTACCGGCTTGTTTGAGAGATTGATTTGTATGGCCTCGAGGCGCTTTGACTTGCCGGTAGTGCCCGACGTATTTCCGTTCTTCTTCCACGCTTGCCAACCGTAGGTTTGCACATGAGTGCGGTAACTGACAGCTGGGGTATTGGAGGTTTTAGTGACGGATTGCGAGTCAACAGTATTGGCCTGAGAAGAGAGTCCTTCCTGCTTTATTTGATTCTTCTCGGGTAAGCTGTCTTGCTGGGATGTTGTAACTGTGTCCTGGCTTATTGCCGCGTTGTCATCACCTTTGACCAGGTCATCTTCGATGTCCTCGGTAATACTTTCAACGGCATTCTCGGTCGTGGTGGCTGTTTCATCGTCGGTTATGATGTCTTCCTCGAGTGAGTCGATGATTTCTGTGTTGGCGTTTTCCTCTTCGCCTTCGGAAACCGTAATCACATCGTTATTCAACGAGTTGCCATCCTCGTTGGCTTCTACAGCATCCTGATTCAAGGCCAATGTGTTACCCGTGGTTTGAGCATGAGCATCTGAGGGTGTCGCAGAAAATATCATCCCTAATGCGAGTAGTACAGACAACACTCCTCTCCAAGGTGACTTTATGTATGATGTTGCTTCTTTCATGTCGGTTCACTCCTTCTCATTGTGCGTGGCAATATGGATGCAAGCTGTAGATAAGCTTAACATAATAATGAACGATAATGTGAGCGCCATGGTATAATGTCCTTTACGTTGTTCACTTCACAGGAGGAGAGGTGCTATGGCAATCGATTTCGAGAGTTCCCAGACAAAGAAGAACCTTGAAGCGGCCTTTGCTGGCGAGTCCCAGGCCACAAACAAGTATGCCTACTACGCGAGCCGCGCAAAGAAGGACGGCTTCGTACAGATCTCCCAGATCTTTGCCGAGACTTCCGGCAACGAGCGCGAGCACGCAAAGCTCTGGTTCAAGTACCTTCACGATGGCGCTGTGCCTGACACGCTGACCAATCTCAAGGATGCGGCTGCGGGCGAGAACGACGAGTGGACGAGCATGTACCCCGAGTTCGCGCGCGTTGCCGAGGAGGAGGGCTTCAAGGAGATCGCCAGCAAGTTCAAGCTGGTCGCTGCCATCGAGAAGG
>CACXDP010000235.1 GCA_902766445.1 uncultured Coriobacteriaceae bacterium | reverse complement strand
GAGCACGCGTCCCTCCTGCACGTCGGAGAGGCGCAGCAGCAGCTTGGTGAGGGTCGTCTTGCCGGAGCCGGAGCGCCCCACGAGGCCAATGCGCTGGCCGGCCGGGACGTACAGGTCGAGCCCCCGGAAAACGTAGTCGTCCTCCGAGGCGTCGGGGTAGCGGAAGCGCAGCCCCTCGAAGTCGATGGCGCCCGTTTCCACCACGAGCTCCGGCGCCCCCGGCGCGTCCTCCACGAGGCGCGGCTCGTCCAAAATCTTTGTCATCTCCGCGGCATCGCCCACGGCACGATTCATGCGCTGCATCATCGAATTGAAATAGTTGAACCGCATGGTGAGCTGGTAGGTGTAGGTGAACATCATCACGAGCATGCCCGCCGAGATGCCATACCATGCGTTGCCCCCGCACACAAAGATGGACGTCACAAACATGATGACGGTAATCAGCGCGCTCGTCGTGGCGCCGCGCCGCATCATCGCGTTCATCGAGACGCGCTCGGCCTCCATGGCCTCGGCATCCGCATCGTCAAAGAGCTGCCGCTCGAAGTCCTCGCGCCCGCAGGTCTTGACGGCAAGGATGTTCGTCACGGCATCGGAGAGCACACCCGAGAGCTTGTTTTGCGCCGCCGCCGTCTTGGCCGAGAGTGGCAGGATGCGCTCGTACATCCGATAGGCAATCGTCACGTACAGGACGAGCAGCGCAAAGAGAACGCATACAAAGAGCGGACTCGCCGGCCAGAGCAGCACGATCGTGCATATGACGCTCGCAATCGTGGGGATGAGCGAGAAGACCACGACGTCCACGAGCTGCGTGTAGCCGCCCATGAAGCGCGAGGTCTGGCTCACGAGCGAACCGCCGAAGCGCGATGTGTGGAAGGTCATCGACTGGTTTGCCAGCGTGTCAAAGCAGAGCCTCGCGAGGTGGTAGTTGCCGTTGAGCTCGAGGGCCATGACCGACCAGTCCTGCAACTTTGAGCAGGTCTGACCAACGGCATTGACCAAAAGAAGCGCCAGGACGTAAGGCCCGAAGACCTCAAAGACACGGTCGACACCAACCGGCTCGGCCTGCACGCGGTCCACAATGAGACCCATGACCCAAGTATTCGCATAGGTGAGCAGCGCGGTATAGGTCACGCTCGTAAAGACGGCCATGAACGTAGCGAACGGGCGCTTCTTCGTCACCCACCAGAACCAGTGAAGGGTACGGCGGATGGTCGCGCGATCGCGCGGTGCGGTGTTTCTTTGCGACATGGGCTTGCTCCTTGCATGCGTCTGTACAATCGACCATGATGCCACGATGGGGGGACAATAACCAGTATCTTAGTTTGGAGGTATGCCATGACACCCACACCGCCCGAACCACACTTCCCTAGCCGCTACAACCGCCCGTCTGTGGCACCCACCATCGCCCGTCGCGTCACCACACCCGATGGCGCGCAAATCGCAACCTTCGTCTACGGCACGCCGACCTCTGCGGTGACGCCCGTCCTCATGCTCCACGGCAACGGCGAGGAGCACGGCATATTCGGTCCCATCGTGGACGTGTGTCTGGAGGCTGGTCTTTGGGTTGTCGCCATCGACTCGCGTGCACAGGGAATGTCGACGCGCGGAGGCGCACCACTCACCTACGAGCTCATGACCCAGGATGCCGTCTGTGCGCTCGACGCGCTCGAAGTGGATTGCGCCCATGTGCTGGGTTTTTCTGACGGCGGCATCGAGGCCCTGCTCCTTGGGCGCGATTATCCCGAACGCGTCGCCTCAATCACGGCACTTGGGGCGAACCTCACGCCTGAAAGCGTCATCGAGGATCCAAACTGGGACATCGAGGGTTCTGTCGCTCTCAACCGCGCGTGGGCTGATTATTGGCGCGACTGCGGCAGTCCCTGCGAGGCACGGCCCGACGACGTGGACCTGACGCTGCTCATGCCCTCCCCCGCCATCGCCGCACAGGATGCCGAGCTGCTCCAGCTCATGCTCGACGAGCCGCACATCGAGGCCGACTCGCTCGCGTCCATCAAATGCCCCACCTGCATCATGGTCGGCGAGCACGACTGCATCGAGCCTGCGGAGACACGAAGCATCGCGAACGCCATCCCCGGCGCCCGGCTCATCGTCGTCCCCCGCATGGGACACAGCCTGCCCAAGGCCGCGCCCGATGCCGTCAGCGCCCATCTGCTCGCCACCGTCATGCGAGCCTCAGTGTAGGTCCTCCACCGCACATCGAGGTATGCGCAGCGATCCAAAGCCGACCACCTCGTGAAGAAGCAACTCGTCGCGTATCCCCTTGGCTCTCACTCGTTTGGAGCCACGGGGATTTACGACGACCTTGTTTCCAGCCGCATTTAGCGCTTCGGTCGAGACGAGGATTTGCCCACCAGCCGAGAAACCTTGGATTCGCGCGGCCATGTTGACGTTGCGGCCAATCATGTCATATTTCATGCGCGTCTGAGAGCCGATACAGCCAAGAACCGCCTCACCGACGTGGATGCCAATCCCTATCTCGAGGGTAGGGTATCCATGCGCATGGTTCCACTCGTTGACCGACGGCATCCGTCGCTGCATGGCGACCGCGCTCCCCACCGTCTGGAAAGCCGCACGCTCGTTGCGCTTCGGCGCGCCAAAGACCACGACGATGGAGTCGCCCGCGAAGCCCGTGATGTTTCCCTGCCAGGAGTCGATGATCTCTATCATGTCTTCCAAATAGTGGTTCAGCATCTTGACGTAATCATCGGCATCCATACTCTCAGCAAGTTCGGTCGAGTGACGGATGTCCGCAAACATCATGGAAACCTCGCGTCGCTCGCCCGCAAGCTCGGCACCCTCCTCTTGCTGCAAGATCACGTCAAGAACCTCGTGAGCTATGTAGGAACCCATCCCCTCGCGGACGAAGCGATTGAGGGTGTCGATCGATCGCCGTTGGCGCTCGTTCTCCTCCTCTAAGGCCTCCAAGCGTGCTTGGAGTTCCTCGATTGACATATGTGCACTCACAGGTTCACCACCTCGCCCTCGCGGGCAAACCGAACCCCGTCGCGACCCAGCTCGCGTTCACGACACCGCAGAATCTCGTCGGTGCTCTTTGGGTCATGGTGGATGAGCAGCAACTGACTAGCGCCGGTCGCTTCCATGAGCTCGATGCCCCTCAGCGGCGTCGAATGGCCGAAGCCCTGATGACTCTGGCAGCTTTCCCCGTCGTACTGTGCGTCATACAGCAACACATCCGCACCGTCACACAAAGACACGAGCCGTTGGAACGAGATTGGCTCGTATTCATAATCGGTGACGTAGGCAATCGACTTGTCACCGCAGGTAATCCTGAATGCCAGGCAGCCACCGGGATGGTTGCCGCTCATCGTCGAGATGTGCATCGGTCCGACATCGAGCGTCTGGCTCATCTCGTGGACGTGCACGTCACCGGCATAGTCGCTCAGCTCCAGGGGCCAATAGGGAGGGCCAAACACAACGTCAAGAGTCTCCGGGCCATAGCCTTCATTCAGCGCCGGCACGTAGAGGTCAGTCGTTGTCCCGACCATGGAAAGGCGCTCGTACATGCCAAGACCAATCAGGTGATCGAGGTGCCAATGGGACAGCAGAATGGCAGGAGGTTCGGGTAGCGACACGGGAGCATTGACGAGTCCGCTCCCGGCGTCAAGCAGTACGGAGTACCTTCCCGCCCGTACGAGGTAGCAAGAGGTAGAGCCCCCGTACTCGTCGTACTCCGGGCCAGACACCGGCACAGAGCCACGCACTCCAAGCACGGTAAGGCTAAACTCCGAGTGTTCCATGCTCACGCCAGGCCCCCAAGCGCCCAATCCGCCTGCGTCACGAGGCGCGACCCCTCACGTGCTGAATCATG
>CACXDP010000234.1 GCA_902766445.1 uncultured Coriobacteriaceae bacterium | reverse complement strand
CTCCGCCATGGGCGCCACCCGCTTCCGCAACCGCATCAAGCTTGACCGTCCCGACCTCATCGTCGAGCACGCCTCCGTGGACGAGGTACCCGCTGACGCCCGCATCGTCGTCGTCCAGGCCAACCTTGCCGACCGTGCCCGCAAGAGCGCTCCCCAGGCTCAGTTCGTCGTCATCAACAACTTCCTCAACGACCCCAACCTCGACAATCTCTACAACGACCTGGTGTCCGTCTCCGCAGCCGCAGGCGTTGGCGAGACTGACGTCGCCGTCGTCACCGAAAAGATCGAGTCCAATGCCGGCTCTGGCGTGGCCATCGACCGCGACGGCATCAAGCTCGGCTGCCCGTCCGTCACCAAGGAAGAGGCCATCCGCGCCTCCGGCGAGCTGCTCATGGCCCACGGTGCCGTGGACGAGTCCTACATCGACGCGATGTTCGAGCGCGAGAAGGTCCAGAGCGTGTACATGGGCCTCGGTGTTGCCATCCCGCACGGAACCAACGACGCCAAAGATTCCGTCAAGAAGACCTGCGTCACGCTGCACCAGTATCCCGACGGCGTCCAGTGGGGCGACGAGAAGGCCTACCTCGTGTTTGGTATCGCCGGTGCCGGTGGAGAGCATCTCACCGTGCTTGCCAACGTTGCCCGCTGCCTTGAGGACGACAGCGTCATCGCAAAGATGCGCACCACCGACGACGTGGACTGGCTGCTCAAGGTACTCAGCTAGCAATCGAGCACGCTAGCAAGCAAACAGCGTCCCCTTCCTTTCCTAAGGGCGTGGCACGGAAACCAGCAACCGTGCCACGCCCTCATTTGTCTAGCCACGCAGTCTTTGTACCAAATTTGCGACTTTAACACATGTCGCAAATTTGGTACATTTGTTCATACATGGCGACTTATGTCAGGAGGTTCCCGTTGACACAAATCACCTTGCCGAGACAGGTCGGGCTAATCGTGGCCCCCGCCCGCAAGGCTGCAGGTTTGACGCAAGCCGAGCTTGCGCGGCGGGCAGGAGTCTCTCGCCAACTCGTCAATCGTCTAGAGGTAGGCACAGCGAATGGCATTGCCTTCGACAAGCTACTGTCGGTACTCAAGGTCGTAGACTGCGGACTCGATATCTACCCACTCTCCGACGACCCAAGCATCATACTCAAAGAGACCTGTGCGCCACCGGTACCCTCACCACCAGTCCTCGACGACTGGAACGCATACAAACTCGACGAATCCCTGTTTGACGACCAAGGGGCACTAGCTAACGATGCGTGAGCTTTCCGTATTCATTGGCGGGATATATGCTGGCACGCTAGTGCAAGATGACCATGGTGCGCGGTCATTCTCATACGATGCGGTATATGACGGCCCTCCACTGTCACTATCCATGCCCGTAGCCAACCGCGTGTATCGCACGCGTGTGGTTGACGCATACCTGCTCGGACTCCTACCGGACGACGAGCATGTGCGTAGAGAGGCAGGGAAGCGCTTCGGAGTATCCGGCAACAACCCTTTCGCTCTCGTGTCGTGCATGGGTCTCGACTGCCCGGGTGCCGTACAGTTTTGTCCAAAGGGTAACGAAGATCGCATCAGACGACCAGAGGATCTCGTGGTCCTCACAGAGGAACAGATAGCTCACAGACTCCTGCCAAGGACGGGAAGGCAGGAGGACACATGGTTCAGGGAGGCGGAACGTTGGTCACTGGGAGGCAATCAATCCAAGTTCGCGCTGCGTTTTGATAGTGGAAAATGGTACGAGTGTCACGGGGCGGCAGCCACGACGCACATCTTTAAGCCGGGAATTGAAGGGATGAGACTGGAAGCCTTAGACGAATATCTGACCATGCGCATTGCACAGGCGTGCGGAATACCCTCTGAGCACGTCGAATACCATACGTTCTGTGGCGTTCCAGCTATCGTGGCAACACGCTACGACCGTCGCGTCACAGATGTGGGTGTTGTGCGTATACATCAGGAGGATCTTTGCCAAGCCATGTCTGTAACTCCCGATAAGAAGTACGCCGAGGATGGTGGACCAAGCACCCCCGACGTGTTGCGCATACTACGCATAACGAGCGACCCACAGATGTCGATACAGGGCTTTACTGCAATGCTCTTCTTCAACTATCTGATGGGAGCGCCGGATGCACACGCAAAGAATTACTCCCTTTTGCACATGGGTACAACAGACTGTGTACTCGCACCCCTCTACGACGTTGCATCTGGACTGCCATACGACCTCACAGGGAACCGACCTCTGCGACTTGCCATGTCAATCGGAGGAGAGAACCGCCTTGGCTTCGTGGGTCGCGAGCACATTGAGCGATTTGCTGTGTCTGCCGGCATCGCACCCGCCTCGTGCTTCAACCTCATGGCAAATCTTTGTACGCGTATCATGGCTCAGTCAAGCCAGGTCGTGGAAGAGGCAGTAGCACTCGGAATCGAGGGAGCGGAGGAGCTTGCAGAACGACTTCTGCCACGCCTTGAGGCCCACTGCCAACGAACGCTTCAACAACTCTGAGGTTGCCAATAAAAGACAACCATGCCCATAAGAGGTGCTGGTGCCGTGCAGAAAGAGTGGTTCTCTTTTCCGTGTCGTTGCGTTGTGCTAGAGTTGCGCGCGTGCTGTGACTGACGGATAGCGTGGATCACCACGAGGAAGCAGCACACATACAAGGAGCCGACCGTCTGGGCAAGTCGTTCTCGCATCGCGAGAGGCTTGCCCTTTGCGTAAGGAGAGAAACCGCATGCAAGACCTCGTCAAGTTGCTCGAATCCAACCCCTATCCCGGTCGCGGCATCGTGGTGGGCAAGAACGATGCCAACCAGCCCGTCGTGTACTACTGGATCATGGGCCGTAGCGCAAACAGCCGCAACCGCATCTTTTCCGCCACCGACGACGGCATCCGCACCGAAGCCTACAAACCCGAGCTCGTCGAGGACCCCAGCCTCATCATCTACCATCCCGTACGCACGATGGGAGACGCCCTCGTCGTCACCAACGGCGACCAGACCGACACCATCGTTGAGAAGGGTGACTTCGTGGCTGGTTGCCTCGCGCGCGAATTCGAGCCAGACGCGCCGAACTTCACCCCGCGTATCAGCGCTATCCTCAATGCAGACGAGTCATTCGCACTCTCAATCCTAAAGAGCCAGGACGGCAAGGGCGGTCGCTGCCTACGCGAGTTCTTCTGCTACGAGGGTGCCGATGCGGGCACGGGCTACTTCCTCTCCACCTACGTGGGCGACGGCAACCCGCTGCCAAGCTTCGAAGGAGAGCCCATCGAGGTCTCGATGGCCGATCCCGACGCCGTCTGGGCTGCCCTCGATGTCGACAACAAGATCAGCCTCTACACCAACGTCGGCGGCGATGTCCGCCTCTACAACAAGCACCTCGGCGACTAACAAAACGCGCCGAACGGCGCACAAAATCTCCCCCCGCCCTCCTGCGAGTAATCGGCTTTTGGGTCACCCCGCAGCGAGGCCAGGAACGACAAGCAGGCAATTCGGCAAGGGAAGGGGCGGGAGGACGAGTAAGGCACGCGAGTTCTGCAAAGCAGCTGTTTGAGCGTGACGCTCGTCCTCCCGCCTCTTCCCGACCACAACGAAAGGAACCAAAGTGAACGAACTAGAGCTCAAGTATGGTATGAACCCCAACCAAAAGCCGTCGCGCATCTTTATGCGAGATGGATCCAACCTGCCCATCACGGTGCTTCAGGGCAAGCCCGGCTTTATCAACTTCCTCGACGCCCTCAACTCCTGGCAGCTCGTGCGCGAACTCGCCGAGGCAACGGGACTTCCCGCGGCTGCGAGCTTCAAGCACGTCTCGCCCGCAGGTGCCGCCGTGGGCACGCCGCTCTCCGACATCGACCGCCAGATCTACTTCGTAGGGGACAATCTGCCCGACCCCTCCCCTATCGCCTGCGCCTACATTCGCGCGCGCGGTGCCGACCGCATGAGCAGCTACGGCGACTGGGCGGCACTCAGCGAGATTTGTGACGCCGACACCGCCACCTACCTCAAGCCCGAGGTCTCCGACGGCATCATCGCGCCGGGCTACACTGACGAGGCGCTTGCAATCCTAGCGCAAAAGAAGGGCGGCAACTACAACGTAGTGCAGATCGATCCCAACTACACACCCGCGCCACTTGAGACCAAGGATGTCTTTGGCATCACCTTCGAGCAGGGTCACAACAACTTCTGCATCGATCGCGAGCTTGTTTCGAACTTCGTGACCAAGAACCGCGAGGTACCCGACGCCGCCATCCGCGACATGATCATCAGCCTCATCACGCTCAAGTACACGCAGTCCAACTCGGTGTGCTACGTCAAGGACGGCCAGGCCATCGGCGTCGGTGCCGGCCAGCAGAGCCGCGTCCACTGCACGCGTCTCGCCGGCAACAAGGCCGACACCTGGTACCTGCGTCAGCACCCCAAGGTACTCGGCCTACAGTTTGTTGAGGGCATCCGCCGCGCCAACCGCGACAACGCCATCGACGTGTACATTTCCGACGAGCACGACGACGTGCTGCGCGACGGCGAGTGGCAGAAGTGGTTCGCGGTGCGACCCGAAGTTCTTACTCGCGAAGAGAAAGCTGACTGGATCGCCACGCAGACGGGCGTAACCTGCGGCTCTGATGCATTCTTCCCCTTCGGCGACAACGTCGAGCGCTGCCACAAGTCCGGCGTAAGCTACATCGCCGAGCCCGGCGGCTCCATTCGCGACGACAACGTCATCGAGACGGCCGACCGCTACGGCATCGCCATGGCCTTCACCGGCATGCGCCTCTTCCACCACTAGGAGCTGGTGTCCCAAATTCTGATTTACGCCCAAAACCTCATGTCGTCGCTGGGTTGAGCTTATTCGCTAGTATCGCCAACGCTCGACACGAGGTTTTGGGCGTTCCTCATACTCATACGGCTCGAAGATGTACCTGCACTGTGGCAGTGCAAAGCTCACAAACCCTCTACCCTCTCGCTGAATCACCTGCGTGTTGAGGGCATACATTCTCACCGGATTCGCTTCACGAGTCGTCATGCCAAGTCGCTTGGCTATCTCTCTCGTACTTGCGAGACCGTCTTCGCGCCGCTCCTCGTATGCCGCACGAATGTATCGACGAGTCATCTCGCGCGTGCCACTCAGCACGTTGTCAAGCACGTTATCCTTGTAAGACCTGAGTGCCATCCTCTCTGCCTGGCGCAGCATGTCCTCACTCACGGCAACTACGGTACCGTCGATGGGATTAAGTTCTCGGCTCACGGTGACATAGAGGGCATCGCCGAACAATTGCATGAGGTACGGCTGACCTCCCGTAAACTCCCCCGCCTCGTAAACCTGTTTCTCTGAAAGGCCAATCTCGGGCACACGAGCAAACATGGTCTCCAAGAACGCAATGGTCTCCTTCACTCCCATGCACCAGAGATTAACTCGCTTGAGGCGATGGAGGAACGTGCAGCTCTTCACTGCTCTGACTTTGGTATAGCACTGGGGAAGACCGCCGAGAATGAGGCCCACCCGATGATCGGTGGTTATGGCCTGTTGTACCGCGTTGCCAATCGTCACAAGTGAGGTGTCTGATATCTTCTGAGCTTCATCGATAATGACAAGCAGACCGCTCTTCAATCGAAAACGGGAAAGCTTGGCGCAGAGATTCTTGCCTAGCAAGGCATCTGGCTCACGCTCACTACCAGATGCCGTCGTCCTACTAATCTCTCCAAGACTGGCACCGCCTATGCCACCGATAGCCAGAGACGGTGAAATGGATTGCTTTGTGGTGGTTCCTCCCCGCATGCCTGCATAGTCCCTTAGCCTCTCCAGGGCATCAGCACTCGTGGCCTCGATGACGTCCATGTGCTCACGTTGTGCAAGGATGGCAAACTGATGGAGAAGCGACGTCTTGCCACAGCCTCTCGTCCCCGTGAGAATGAAGCTGATGTCAGGAGAATTCTCGTTGAAAAGAGCACTTTCAAACGGCACAAGATAATCTTCGCGTCCAAAGAACTGGTTTGGCCTAAGTGTGAATGAAGGATAGAACGGGTTATCGTGCATGCCAAGTGTGCTCCGTATATCACATATCGACGCATTGTCTCATGTATAGTGAGAAGTATAACATAAACAACCACGTTCGAGTTGTATCACATAATGGTCGTTGTATCACATACAGACCGACGTGCACAGTTATGCGCTACACCAGCTTGCCGTTGCAGTGGTCTACCATGTGCTGGATCATCTGGGCAACCCAACCCATGTAGTCACGCTTGCGCGTCACAAGCTTGCCGTCGACGAGCTCGTCGAACTGGACCTTGACCTTGGCGTAACGCCGAACCTTTACGGTCTCATCACGCGAAAGGCAGCCCTCCACGACGCGCGCGGCACGCAGGCCCATCAAAATCTTTGGGTTGAACATCACGTGGGGATTGCCCTTGTCATCCACGAATGCCACCACCGCCTTGGTCACGCCTATCTGGTTGGCAGCGATGCAGCCACCGTCCTCGATGGAGGCCAACGTGTCCAAGAGGTCCTGAGCCAGGTCGGCGTCGTCCGCCGTCGCCTGCTCGCAGGGCTGAGAAAGAATTTCGTCGTCGTGAATAAGCTCGCGAATCATGAGCCTGTCCTTTCGTGTCTTTGGTGATACGCGCTCATTATAGATGAATGCGCGCCATTGGGTGTCTCATCTTGGCTGGGGTACAATGGGAATGTTTTGCGTCTGACAAAGGAGCCGTTATGGAACTCGTCAAACCCGAACCGCTAATCATCAGTGGACGCGCTCACTACACCCTCACGTCCTACGATCCCGTCTCCATCGTGATAGACGTTGCCTCAACAACCGACGAAGACGTTGAGCTTGCCGTGCAGATGTCCGTCATGCAGTTGGGCGGCGGCCCTGCCGAGCTCGCCGACGAAGCTTGGATCCGAGAGAACTTCGAGGGGTTGCATAATGCGTCTGAACTGCGCGAACTCGTGCGTCAAGAGCTTATGGCCATGAACGGCCAGGCGGCTGAGCAGCAGAAGGTACAGAAGTGTGCGAAGGAGCTCGCAAAGCGCCTCGTACAAGCTGTCCCACAATCCTCCGTCGCACGCGCACGGCAGATGGTCGAGCAGTCATTTGCCATGGGTCTTCAAGAGCAGGGTGTCACAGAGAACGAATTTATGATTCAGACTGGCATGCGCACAAGCGACCTACAGGCTATGTTTGCCACGCAGGCAAAGGATGTGGCTGAGCAGGAAGCAGCCATCGATGCGTGGATCGAGCATCGCAACCTTCAGATAAGCGACGAAGAGATTCCGCAATATGCGGGCATGCCTCCCACTGAGGACACGACCAAGCTACTCTACGACTTGCATCGAAGCGGACAGTACGAATCAGCGCGCACGTTTGCCCTGCGCAACAAAGGCATGAGCATCGTCATGGCAGAAGCGTCCTGCACCTATCGGCACGAGACGCCCGCACAGGCACAGAAACGCGCGGCCCAGACACGACGCACGCTGGAGGCGCAGATGCAGGCGCAGGCGCAGAGGCGCAAGGCCAACAGCCGCTCACATCTCAAACTCGTATAGGTGCGCTAAAAGATACGCTAAGGGGGACGCCCGACTGCTCAGAACTGTCGGGCGTCCCCCTTGTCCATTTAAATGCTTGTGTTACTCGGCTGCAGCATCAGCGGCGGCAGCCTCTGCAGCCTCCTCGGCGGCCTTCTTTGCAGCCTCTGCCTTTGCGCGCTCGGCATACTCAGCAGCACGCTTGGCCTTGGCAGCAGCCTTAGCCTCTGCAGCGGCCTTCTTTGCTGCGGCCTGCTCGGCGGCCTTCTTTGCACGAGCTTCCTTGGCAGCGGCAGCGCGAGCGAGCTGAGCGGCAGCGGCGCCACCGAACTTGTCGGCAAAGCGCTGGACGCGTCCGCCGGTGTCGACGAGCTTCTGCGTACCGGTGTAGAACGGGTGGCACTTGTCGCAGAGGTCAAGCCTCATGCTCGGAACGGTTGCACGCGTCGTCCACGTGTTGCCGCAGGAGCAGCGAACGGTGCACTCCATGTAGTTGGGATGGATGCCTTGCTTCATATGGGACTCCTTACGTAGGCCCTGGTTTCCGACCAGAGCAGGGTTTCTCCGTCCGAGCACAGGGCAGGACGCCTGCCGCCCCGACGGTCAATCTGCACTAGGATAGCGTAACCGTTGGAACGCTGCAAGAACGTGACTGACTTCACAAGATTGTCTTGCGGCCTTCTCGACTGTGTACCACCCAATGTGTGCCGATCTAGCTAGCAGTTGTGGAGGAGATGTGTGGCGGTTCTTGAGGTCGGGATGGCGTGGTGCTGCCCGCGTATGACTAGCGTGGACAGAAAACGAGCCAGGACGAGAACCTGGCACCAAATACGAAAGGAAGCAACACCATGAAGAAGAACACCAACATCACCAGCACCAACCTCGGCAAGAAGGCCTTCGTCGT
>CACXDP010000233.1 GCA_902766445.1 uncultured Coriobacteriaceae bacterium | reverse complement strand
AGCTCGTCTAGGCGTGCGTTTTCCGCTTTTGCCTTTGCGCGAGCCTCGGCCGACGTCTGTGCTTTAGCGGGAGCGGCAAAAGCCGGAGAGCCAGTAATCAGCGAGACAGTGCAGATGCCGATTGCCGCAGCTCGTCCAACCTTGCGAACAAGCCCTTCGGAAACGTTTTCATTCCGGCCAAATCTCATGCAGGAACTCCTCCCCGTACGTCTCGAGCTTCTTGGCCCCGACGCCCGACACCTCGAGCATCTGGTCCTTTGTGCGCGGTCTCAGACGCACCATGGAACGCAGCGTAGCATCGGAGAATACCATATATGCGGGCAATCCTCGCTCCTGAGCGAGCCGTTTACGCAGAGACCTCAGACGAGCAAAGAGTTCCTCGTCGGCTAGGGATGCCTCACCGCTTGGTACGGCAGTCTTTTGACCGGCCGTGTCAGGGCTGCCCTGCGTGAGGCGAGATGTCTTTCTGCTCATGCGACCATGCGCCGCGTACTCCTCGTCGGGATCGAAGCTGCCGACCACATTCGCCTTGCGCTCCTCTTCCCAGCCGCAGACCGAGCACGTCTCACAGTTCTCCGGCACCCCAACGAGGCTCTGTCCGAAGTGGCGCAGTATTCGGCGGCGAAGGCAATAGCTGCTCATGGCATAGCCAATCATGTCGCCCAGCAGTCGGTTGCGACTCTCTAGGAGCTGGTCATGCGCCGATGGGTCGGCATCCGCGGGCAGCTCGTTGCGCTCGATGAGAAAATGTGCGGTTCGGATGTCACCCTGACTCCAGAGCAGATGGCACTCCGCTGGCTCGCCGTCACGGCCCGCGCGACCCGCCTCCTGGTAGTACTCCTCGAGCGATAGCGGCAAGCCGTCGTTGACCACGTAGCGAACGTTGGACTTGTCGATACCCATGCCAAAGGCGTTGGTCGCCACCATCACCTGCACGTCATCTGTCGCAAATCGTGCCTGGGCGTCGGCGCGTTGGTCGTTGGGCATGCCACCGTGATAGCACGCCGCGGCATACCCCTCGTCAAGCAACGTGTCACACAGCTCCTCCACACGCTTGCGCGTCATGGCGTACACGATGCCCGATTCGCCGGCATGGCGGCGCACGTAGCTGACGAGCCACTTCTTGCGCTGTGCGGGCGTAAGCTTGTGGGTCGCCAGTCGAAGGTTGGGGCGGTCGAAGCCGCTAATCTGCACGAGCGGATTGCGAAGGGCAAGAAATTCCTCGACGTCGCGGCGCACTCGGTTCGTGGCCGTCGCGGTAAGGGCTGCCACCACGGGACGCTTTGGGAGGAAGTCCACGAATGAGGCAATTTGGCGGTAGGCGGGCCGGAAATCTTGACCCCATTGGCTGACGCAATGCGCTTCGTCCACGGCGAAAAGCGGGATGTGTATGCCCGCGGCGAATTCGCGAAACATCGGGTCGGTAAGGCGTTCCGGCGCGACATACATGAGGTCGTACCGTCCGGCAGCCGCGCGACGCAGCACCTCAGGCCGCACACGGGGTTTGAGCGTGGAATTGAAGTATGACCCCCTGATGCCTACCTCGCGCAACGAACGCACCTGGTCGTCCATGAGCGAGATGAGCGGCGAGACGACGATGGTGAGCCCTCCCATCAGCACGGCGGGCACTTGGTAGCACACCGACTTGCCCGCGCCTGTCGGCATGATGGCGAGGGCGTCTTGGCCACGAAGAATCGCCTCGATTACATGCTCCTGGCCTGGCCGAAAGTCGTCGTAGCCGAAACGGTCCTTGAGTACCGCGCGAGCGTCGTCGAGCGGCAGTCCCATACGTTCCCTCCCCACCAACCCGCAATCCCGTTGTGACCTCGATCCCGCTGTGGGAAAGTGGTCATGACCACTTTCCCACAGCGGGATCGAGGTCACAACGGGATTGCGGGTTGGTGGGGAGGGAACGTATGGGACTGCCGCTCGACGACGCTCGCGCGGTACTCAAGGACCGTTTCGGCTACGACGACTTTCGGCCAGGCCAGGAGCATGTAATCGAGGCGATTCTTCGTGGCCAAGACGCCCTCGCCATCATGCCGACAGGCGCGGGCAAGTCGGTGTGCTACCAAGTGCCCGCCGTGCTGATGGGAGGGCTCACCATCGTCGTCTCGCCGCTCATCTCGCTCATGGACGACCAGGTGCGTTCGTTGCGCGAGGTAGGCATCAGGGGGTCATACTTCAATTCCACGCTCAAACCCCGTGTGCGGCCTGAGGTGCTGCGTCGCGCGGCTGCCGGACGGTACGACCTCATGTATGTCGCGCCGGAACGCCTTACCGACCCGATGTTTCGCGAATTCGCCGCGGGCATACACATCCCGCTTTTCGCCGTGGACGAAGCGCATTGCGTCAGCCAATGGGGTCAAGATTTCCGGCCCGCCTACCGCCAAATTGCCTCATTCGTGGACTTCCTCCCAAAGCGTCCCGTGGTGGCAGCCCTTACCGCGACGGCCACGAACCGAGTGCGCCGCGACGTCGAGGAATTTCTTGCCCTTCGCAATCCGCTCGTGCAGATTAGCGGCTTCGACCGCCCCAACCTTCGACTGGCGACCCACAAGCTTACGCCCGCACAGCGCAAGAAGTGGCTCGTCAGCTACGTGCGCCGCCATGCCGGCGAATCGGGCATCGTGTACGCCATGACGCGCAAGCGTGTGGAGGAGCTGTGTGACACGTTGCTTGACGAGGGGTATGCCGCGGCGTGCTATCACGGTGGCATGCCCAACGACCAACGCGCCGACGCCCAGGCACGATTTGCGACAGATGACGTGCAGGTGATGGTGGCGACCAACGCCTTTGGCATGGGTATCGACAAGTCCAACGTTCGCTACGTGGTCAACGACGGCTTGCCGCTATCGCTCGAGGAGTACTACCAGGAGGCGGGTCGCGCGGGCCGTGACGGCGAGCCAGCGGAGTGCCATCTGCTCTGGAGTCAGGGTGACATCCGAACCGCACATTTTCTCATCGAGCGCAACGAGCTGCCCGCGGATGCCGACCCATCGGCGCATGACCAGCTCCTAGAGAGTCGCAACCGACTGCTGGGCGACATGATTGGCTATGCCATGAGCAGCTATTGCCTTCGCCGCCGAATACTGCGCCACTTCGGACAGAGCCTCGTTGGGGTGCCGGAGAACTGTGAGACGTGCTCGGTCTGCGGCTGGGAAGAGGAGCGCAAGGCGAATGTGGTCGGCAGCTTCGATCCCGACGAGGAGTACGCGGCGCATGGTCGCATGAGCAGAAAGACATCTCGCCTCACGCAGGGCAGCCCTGACACGGCCGGTCAAAAGACTGCCGTACCAAGCGGTGAGGCATCCCTAGCCGACGAGGAACTCTTTGCTCGTCTGAGGTCTCTGCGTAAACGGCTCGCTCAGGAGCGAGGATTGCCCGCATATATGGTATTCTCCGATGCTACGCTGCGTTCCATGGTGCGTCTGAGACCGCGCACAAAGGACCAGATGCTCGAGGTGTCGGGCGTCGGGGCCAAGAAGCTCGAGACGTACGGGGAGGAGTTCCTGCATGAGATTTGGCCGGAATGAAAACGTTTCCGAAGGGCTTGTTCGCAAGGTTGGACGAGCTGCGGCAATCGGCATCTGCACTGTCTCGCTGATTACTGGCTCTCCGGCTTTTGCCGCTCCCGCTAAAGCACAGACGTCGGCCGAGGCTCGCGCAAAGGCAAAAGCGGAAAACGCACGCCTAGACGAGCT
>CACXDP010000232.1 GCA_902766445.1 uncultured Coriobacteriaceae bacterium | reverse complement strand
GCTCGACCCAGAGCGGGTGCTAAGTGCGCATCCTCGCCCGCAGTTCGAGCGCGACTCGTGGCGAAGCCTCAATGGCTGGTGGGATTATGCCATCTGCGAGGTGCCCGACGCTTGCGACGAATGGTCGAACGCCTCGGCACCAACCGCATGGGATGGCGAGATCATAGTTCCGTTCTCGCCTGAGGCATCCCTCAGCAGCGTAAACAGGCGACTGTCACCAACGCAGCTCTTGTGGTACCACCGCGAGGTGGAGATTGCCGATCTTTCCGCCGACAATCGACTTGTCCTGCACTTCGAGGCAGTGGACTATGCCTGCGCCGTGTATGTGAACGGTGCGCAGGTGCTAACGCATGTGGGTGGTTACCTGCCCTTCGAAGCAGATGTGACGGATGAATTGCATCTCGGGACCAATCGCATCGAGGTCTGTGTCTATGACCCGAGCGAGCAGGGCGTGCAGCCACGCGGGAAGCAACGAATCACCCGCGGAAACATGTGGTATACAGCCCAGAGCGGTATCTGGCAGAGCGTATGGCTGGAAGAAGTGCCGGAGGCGCATGTAGCTTCGATGTGCGTGATGCCTGATGCAGATGCAGGGACACTAGAGGTTGACGCCGTATTGACCGTTCCAGGTCACATGCTTACCGTTGAACTGCTCGATGTCGAGGGACAGGTTGTGGCGCAAGCGAGTACGCAAACGGTGGCGCACGAGGCTCGCCTGCGCCTGGATATCGCGCAACCCCGGCTCTGGGATGTGGACGAGCCCTATCTGTACGGACTGCGCGTGACCTACGGCACGGACGTGGTGCGCAGCTACTGCGCGTTCCGAACGGTGGGCATCGAGAGAGACGTGAGCGGCGTGGCACGCTTCTGCCTCAACCATAAGCCATTCTTTGTCCGCGGTGTGCTTGACCAGGGCTACTGGCCTGACGGACTCATGACGGCTCCTGCCGATGAGGCGCTGGTGGCCGACATCGAGGCGATGCGTGCGGCTGGCTTCAACATGCTACGCAAGCACATCAAGGTGGAGCCTTCGCGCTGGTATTGGCATTGCGACCGGTTGGGCATGCTCGTCTGGCAAGACATGGTGAGCGGGGGCGGCATCCCTGGCGAGTGGGCGAGCGTAAACATTCCCACCCTGATTCGTCGCTCGTGGACGAGTCTGGGAGACACGAGTCCGCGCTCATGGCAACGCTTCGGCGCAGGCGACGAGGCATATCGCTCGGAGTGGCTGCAAATGGCGCACGAAACCGTCGCTCATCTTGCCGGGCATCCGTGCGTAGCTGCATGGGTGGTCTTCAACGAGTCGTGGGGGCAGTTCTGTTCCGCCGAGATTACCGAAGAGCTGCGCGCGCAAGATCCGACGCGTCCCCTTACGGCTGCGAGTGGCTGGTATGACCAGGGAGCTGGCGACTTCTTTGCGGTGCACAATTACTTCCGCAACATGCGCGTCTATCGTGATCCGCATGCGGGGCTTCCGTGGCGCCGAAAGCAGCGCGCGTTCATAATCGACGAGTTTGGCGGGCTGACCTGCCCGGTGGAAGGGCACATGTCGCTGCCCGACATCACCTATGGCTATGATGCCTTTGATGACCTCAGTGCGTGGCGTCGCGCTTTTGAAGAGCTTCTCACGCAGATGGACGCCCTCGAGGCGGAAGGCCTCGTTGGTTTCGTGTACACGCAGTTGAGTGACGTAGAAGAGGAGACGAACGGGCTCCTGACCTACGATCGTCGCGTCAACAAGCTCGTGGGCGAGTGAGCATGAATGGGGGCACCGAGATGCCCTCATTTCCTAATGTCCGAAGTACATGGCCAGAACCTCGCGGCTCCACTGCTGCAGACGGCTTGTGGGCGGGGTGGGGCAGCTGATTGGTGTAAGCTCCACGCCCTCCGCGCGCCCTTCGGCAACGGCTCGATAGAGGTGGTAGTCGTTTGTGAGCACGCATAGCTGCTCGCCGGGAAGTTCTTCGGAGGGGCTTGCTTCTCGCAGCAACTCAAGCGAAAGGCGTATGTTTTGTCTCGTATCGCGAGCTTTGCGCTCGAGGAGCAGGGAGGTGCTTGGAACCCCGCGCTCGACGAGGTATTCGGCCATGTAGTCGGCCTCGGTGCGCGTGTCGCCCCGTACGAGGCCGCCGGTAAGCAAGAGCTTCCGCTCAGGCGACTCTTGCCAGAGTCGCAGTGCCTCGTCCAAGCGAATCTGAAGCGTGAGGCAAGGCTTGCCGTCACGGATGGTGCCTCCGAGTACGATGATTATGGCATCGTGTCGGATTGCGTGCGTATTGCTGCCCATCGCCCGAAAACGCCAGAACCATGTGGCAAGGATGGCAATTGTCGCGCAAGAGCCTATGAGGATGGCCCACAGAACCACTCGCACTACGATGCCAATCTCACCAAAGACGAGGGCGAGCGCTGCGGGGCCAGCAAGAGAGGCCATCGCGAGAGGCATCATGCCGATGTTTGCCCGCCGATGGCTTACGGCGTATCGCAGGTTCGAGGCAGTTGGCAGCGCCCAACAGAGGAGGCCTGCACCCCAGGCGAGCCAGTTCTTTCCAGGTGATGCAAGCCAGAGCATCCACACCGCCGCAAGGATGCACACCGCTTGGGTGATAGCGGAGACAGGCTCCATTCGTCTCTCACGTGGCGTGCTGGCCCCGCCTGTCATAGCTCCTCCTCACCTGCCCCAATGCGGCTTGTGACCATTATAAAAGGTACACGAGAGGCCGCCCCTCGTGTACCTTGATTACGGTCTTGCAGTGGGTAAGCGGCTACTTGCTAGGCATCTCCACGTAGTCGAGTTTGTGCTGTTTCTTGTTGCCGACGAAGAGCGGTACGTATTCGTACATCACGCTGGCATTTGTGAGGCCGTACCAGTGGGCGGGCGAGCCGCAGAAACCACGGATGCGATACTTCGCATGCAGCACCATCAAATCCATGGCCGAAAGATCCGCTGCCTCGGTGGGTACCTTGCGAACGAGGCAGAAGCGGAAGTCGCCCACGTGTCCGGTACGTTCGTAGATGCTGAAGCGATGATCCTGTGGTGGGAGTCGGCCCTGATCCACCATGGCGGAGACGATCTGGTAGAGGTACTCGTTGACGCGTTGGTTGACCTTGAAGCCCAGCCGCAGCTGTACTTTAAAGACGAAGTCAGTGCCGAAGTCGTTGACCCAGAACTCATGCGTATAGGGCTCGTCAGTCACCGAGACGTTGAGGAACCAGTATGCCTTGGCTCGCTTGGGTCGCTTGTCAAGGATGGAATAGAGAATGTCGCGGTCGAGCGTGCTCGTACTTGGGTCATTCGTGAGGAATACGAGATTGTCAGCCAGATAGGGAACCTCTTCGTAGCTCGTAAGCTCATGTATCTGTCCTAGGTAACCGACAACAGGCAGGTTGATGCGCTGGCTCATCTCGAGCTGTGTGCCACGATGCCAGATGTACATAACGAGGAAGATGGCGAGGGCCAAAAGCACCGTCACGTAGCCGCCATGCATGAACTTGGTGAGACTGGAGAAAAAGAAGAACGATTCGATGGCCCCAAAGAAGATCGCGAACGGAACGGCCAGAGCGCGGCGATGGCGCACCTGCGAGAGGAAGATGGTGAGTAGTACGGTGGTCATGAGCATGGTGACGGTAATGGCCAGACCATAGGCTGATTCCATCCGCTCTGAGCTGCGGAAAAACAGTACGACACCGACGCAACCGATCCACAGTATGCGGTTGATGATGGGGATGTAGATCTGGCCCTTTGTCTCCGAGGGATACTCGATCTTTACGTGGGGCATGAGGTCGAGGCTGATGGCCTCGCTCACGATGGAGAAGCTGCCGGTGATGAGGGCTTGGCTCGCGATGATGGCGGCGAGCGTCGAAAGCACCACGGCAAAGATGCGCATGCCGCCCGCAGGTAGCATGTCAAAGAACGGGTTCATGGTCGCTCCCATGGCGATGAGCTCGGGATTGTCGCGCATCGAAAGAATCCATGCACCTTGTCCGAGGTAGTTGAGGATGAGGCAGGCCTTCACGATGGGCCAGCTCGCGTAGACGTTTGCCTTGCCGACGTGACCCATGTCGGAGTAGAGGGCCTCGGCACCCGTGGTGCAGAGGAAGACGTTGCCGAGCACCATGATGCCAGCGGCGTTGAGGTTTCCGTCAAAGAGGAACGTGATGCCGCGTATCGGGTTGAAAGCGCGCAGGACGTTGAGATCGGCTCCGATATGCAGGAGGCCGACGATGCCCAGATAACCGAACCAGAGACACATGATGGGACCAAACGCACGTCCAATGCTGCTCGTGCCTGCGCGTTGGGCAAGGAAGAGGGCGCTGATGATGGATATGGTGATCAGTACCACGATGCCCTGTCCGTCTCCGATGATGCGATGCACGAGGTCTATGCTGCGCAAGCCCTCGATGGCCGTAGTTACGGTCACGGCGGGGGTGAGGATGCCGTCAGCCAGAAGTGCCGCGCCACCGACCATGGCGGGCACAACGAGCCAGGCCCCGCACTTGCGCACGAGGCTGTAGAGGGCAAAGATGCCGCCCTCGTTGTGGTTGTCGGCCTTCATGGCGACAAGCACGTACTTGACAGTCGTAATGAGTGTCATGGTCCAGATAAGGAGCGAAAGTGCACCTATCACCACGTCGGGTTGCATCGTGGGTAGGCCGCCATTGCCGTGCATGATGGCACGAAGCGTGTACATCGGGCTGGTGCCGATGTCGCCGTAGACGACGCCCATGGTGACGAGCACCATGCCCATGCTAAAGGGAATCGCGCGATGCGAATTGCTCTCAGATGACATTGCCGTTCCTTTCGAAAGACGACTACAGGCAAGGATAGCCATATCGGCGCTTTGTAGCGATGTTTATGCCGTCTTTATGCACATACACAGGAATTGCTACATCCTCTACAATGTCATGATGCCGTATTGTGACCCATGGCACACGGACCTCGGGAGGTGGCTGTGGCAAGAAACATCGTGGCGACGTGCGTGCTGCAGGTGCTCGCAGTCATGTGCGCCATGACGCTCGATACGCTGGGTTTTTCCGAGGCCACTGTTGTGATCGTCTTTGTTCTCAGCGTGCTGCTCACGGCCCTCTGCACTACCGAGGTGTCGTATTGTCTTGCGGCCGCGATTCTCTCTACCCTCGGCTTCAACTTCTTTCTCGTTGACCCAAGGTTCTCCTTTCGCATACGTGGCGCGGACGTTCCCGGAACGATTGCGGTGATGTTCGTGGTGGCGTTTGTCGCGAGCTACCTGGTGACGCAGTTGCGGGCGAGCGAGCGGGCCTCTGCCGAGGCACAAATAACCGCACAGAACGAGCAGCTGCGCGCCGATCTACTCAGGTCGGTATCGCATGACCTGCGCACGCCTCTCACGGCGATTTCGGGCAACGCTGACGTGTTGCTCGACCAAAGCGTGATGCTCGACGAGGCGCAACGTCGGGCGCTTATCGAGGACATCCACGACGACGCGACATGGCTCACGGGCGTAGTCGAGAACCTATTGGCTGTGACGCGCTTGGAAGACGGCAAGGTGGCGCTTGAGCACGATGTGGAGCTTATCGACGAGGTAGTGGAGGAAGCCTTGAGACACGTGAGTCCCGATGTGAAGTATCACAAGCTTGTCTTTGATTCCACTGAAGAGATGCTGCTTGTGCGTATGGATGCGCAGGTCATGGTGCAGGTCGTGGTCAATCTCGTAAACAACGCGATCGTGCATACTCAGGCCGGCTCGCACATCCACGTGAACGTGGCACGTGACGGCGCATATGCAAGAGTTTCGGTGGCGGATGACGGTCCGGGCATTCCCGACGAGGAGAAGCCACGCGTATTTGAGTCGTTCTACACCGTGCCGTCTGCGGCGAGCGACGGCCGGCGCGGCATAGGTCTGGGACTGCCCCTGTGCAAGGCGGTCGTGGAGGCGCATGGCGGCGAGCTGTGCCTTACTGACGCTGTGCCGCATGGGGCGGTCTTTGAGTTCACGCTTCCATTGGAGGAGGTTATGGACAATGAATAACAAGCAGACGTGCGTGCTTGTCGTGGAGGATGATGCGGCGGTACGCAACCTCATCACGGTTGCCTTGGGGTCGCACGGGTACCAATGGCTGTCAGCGGTGACAGGCGCGGAGGCCGTTGACGTTATCTCGGCATCCGATCCCAGCATCGTACTGCTTGATCTGGGGCTTCCCGATATCGATGGCCAGGACGTCATAGCGAAGGTTCGCACATGGTCACAGGTGCCGATTATCGTTGTTTCGGCGCGCGCGGATGACCTCGACAAGATTCGTGCACTTGACGCTGGCGCTGACGATTATCTCTCCAAGCCCTTCTCAGTGGGCGAGCTGCTCGCACGCATCCGCACCTGCGAGCGTCATCTGAGTTACATGGTACGTGAGGAGCCACATGAGTCGACATTTCGCAACGGCGACCTAAGCATCGACTTCGTGGCGGGGACGGTGATGCTCGATGGGAAGGAGCTCCACCTCACACCGCGAGAATACAAGCTGCTGTGTCTGCTTGCACGCAACGTCGGTCGAGTACTTACGCACCAGTTCATACTACGTGAGGCGTGGAGCGGGACACAGGAGGGAGACCTCGCATCGTTGCGCGTCTTTATGGGCAACCTGCGCAAGAAAATCGGCAAGCGCTATATCCAGACCCATGTGGGGGTGGGTTACCGCATGGTGCGTGTGTAGCAGAAGCGTACCCGCCCGCTACTCGTCGCCGTCGAGCGGACGGAAGCTGGCCGTGTCACCGCCGATCAGAGCCATCGTTCGACCTGCCGCCGCGTCGATCTCGGTGCGGGTGTCGCCCGAAATGATGTCATCCTCGTCATCATCGATCACGGTGGTGGACATCGGGTGCGGCTCCTCGTAGACGAGCGTGGGGACCTCGCGCTGGCGGGTGAAGAGTGGCACGTATTCAAATATGACGCTGCTGTGTTCCAGGCCGTACCAGCGGGCTGCATTACCGCAGAATCCTCGGATGGAATAATTGGCTCGCATCACGGCTTCGTCTGTGGTCGAGAGCTCCGTCTCGGTACCAAGCATCTTACGAATCATACAGAACTTGAAATCTCCGATTGTTCCGCTGCTGCGATAGATTGAGTACTTATGCGCTTGCGGGGGGAGACGCTTTGTGCTCACCATGTCTGCCACGATTTGGCGCAGGTAGGCATTCACGCGCTGGTTCACCTTGAAGCCTAGACGTATCTGCACCTTAAAGAGATAGTCCGTCCCGAAGTCGTTGACAGTGTAGGCCAGGGTATGCGGCTCGTCGGTCACCTGCACGTTGAGGAACCAGTACGCCTTGGCGCGCTTGGGGCGCTTGTTGAGTATAGAGTAGAGTATGTCGCGATCGAGCTTGTCGAAGGACGAATCGTTAGTGAGGAAGACGAGGTTGTCGGCGAGCAACGGCTCTCCCTCGTCCACGCGCAACTCGCCGAGCTGACCTTTGTACTCTTGGACGGGCAAGTATATCGTTTGCATGCGTTCGATGGCGGTACCGCGACGCCAAACGAACATCACGTAGAACAAAAGCGCCGATAGCACGATCATGACGTAGCCGCCATCAAAGAACATCGCGCAGCATGACACGAAGAACGACAGCTCGATGGCACCAAAGACGAGGGCAAAAACCACTGCAAGTGCGGGTTTCTTGCGTACGCCGGCGAGATAGCTTACGAGTAGCGTTGAGGTCATGAGCATAGTGACGGTGATAGCCAAGCCATACGCGGCTTCCATGTTGGAGAGGCGAGGAACATCAAGCCGCGCAGTGGGTTGAATGCGCGAATCACGCCAAGATTACCCGCGAAGTGAATGAGGCCAGCACCCCCCAAGAACAGAAACCACAGCGTCATGATGGGGCCAAAGAGTTTGCCGATGCTTGAGGTACCTGCCTTCTGCACGAAGTACAGCGCGCAGATGATGGCAATGGTGATGACGACGACCTTGGTCTGGCTGTCCCCGATGAGCGCATAACCGAAGCTTACGGTGCGCAATCCCTCGATGGCCGTGGTCACGGTAACAGCCGGCGTGAGAATGCCGTCGGCCAAAAGTGCCGCACCACCCACCATTGCGGGAAGGATGAGCCAACGCGCACAGGTCCGCACGAGACTATAGAGAGCGAATATGCCACCTTCACCGTGGTTGTCAGCGCGCATGGCCACCACTACGTACTTGAGCGTGGTTACAAGCGTTATGGTCCAAATCACGAGCGAGAGCGCGCCGAGGATGAGCTCCTCGGTGACAGAGTTGATACCGCCGTTGCCGTTGACGATGGCTTTCATCACGTACATGGGAGAAGTGCCGATATCGCCATATACCACGCCAAGTGTCACGAGCAGCATTCCAGCAGAGAGGGGGATGCCACTCGAATGCGACGCGCTCGCTTTCCTATCGCTCATATCACACCACCTGCAAATATAAAGACAAGCAAAGCATGTCTAAAGATAAGCTAATGATTCCTTATCCTATCAGTCGTTCGGGTGGATGGCATGGAGAAGTCCGCGCGCGTCGCGAATATGTAGTATCATTTCTTCGCACTATTCGAGAATGCAGGCAAGGAGTGACTGGCATGATTGATGGTATGTACACCGTCGAGGCAAAGACGCCTCTGGGCAAGAAGGCCGGCGAGCTGGTCATGGTGACGCAGGGTGACGTCTGTGCAGCCGACCTCACTGTGGCGGGCAAGACGAAGCGGCTTCAGGGAAAGATCGTAGACGACCAAGTTACCTTTGAGGGCAGCATCCACCTTCCGTTCCCCATCGGCAACGTGGCGTGGACGCTATCGGGTACCGTTGTCGGCGATGACCTCAAGGGCGTATGCCGTACAAAGAAGTTCAGCTTTGATGTCACGGGCAAGCGCATCGCGTAGCCGAGGAGGATGCAGATGTCCAAGGATTCGGAGTACAGCTCAAAGCTTCCCACCGAGGAGGAAATCGAGGAGGGGCGTAGGAGCTCGCTCTTTGTGGGCGTGATTATTGGTGCCCTCGTCATTGCGGTAGGAATCGTGGCATACCTGCTCTTTGGCAAGTACTTCGTCTGATAGACGCGGAGCTATTCTCAAAGACCACAGGTTAGGCCCCGGCGCCAGTACCGCGCCGGGGCCTAACCTGTGGTCGTTTGTGGATGGTTTACCTGTGGTAGAACGTATGCCGCTCGTACTTGGGCTCGCAGCAGACATTGATGCCGAGGCTGCGGTAGAGCTTCTCGTCGGTGGGCGAGATGATGACGGTGAAGTAGGCGTCGCAGCCGCGGAGCTCCTCCATGGCGGCAATTGCTCTCGCGGCTTCGGGGTTGACCGCCGAGCTTATCGAAAGCGCAATGAGCGTCTCGTCGGAGTGTAGGCGCGGGTTGATGCTATGTAGATGATCGGTCTTGAGCCGACAGATGGGCTCTAGAGCCTCATTGCTCACGATGTAGGTCTTGCGGTCGATACCGGCCACGCGCTTGAGGGCGTTGAGCAAAAGCGAAGAGGCCGCGCCGAGGAGGTCACTCGTTTTGCCTGTGACGATGGAGCCGTCGGGCAACACCATGGCGGCTGCTGGGGCGCCAGTCGCCTTCTCCTTCTCGAGGGCGGCTGCACGAGCGGGGGAGAAGTCCTCGGTGAGACCGGCCTTGCCCATGAGAAGGTCAATTTTTGCCAGCGCCTCAGCCCCTTGTCCCGTGCGCTCGAGTTCGACGGCCGTCCAGAAGTGGCGACGAACGATTTCGTGGGAGGCAGCCTCTTGGCAGACCTTATCGTTGACGATGCAGTTGCCAACCATGTTGACCCCCATGTCGGTGGGGGACTGGTAGGGGCTCGTTCCTTGGATCCTTTCGAGCAGGGCGTGGACTACGGGGAAGGTTTCGACGTCGCGGTTGTAGTTCATGCATACCTCGCCGTAGGCTTCCAGCTGGAAGGGATCAATGATGTTGCGATCGTCAAGGTCAGCGGTCGCTGCCTCGTAGGCGATGTTGACCGGATGTGTGAGGGGCAGGTTCCATACGGGGAAGGTCTCGAACTTGGCGTACCCTGCCTCGACACCGCGCTTGTTTTCGTGGTAGAGCTGGCTCAGACAGGTTGCGAGCTTACCCGAACCGGGTCCTGGAGCGGTGACTACCACGAGAGGTCGCGTTGTGGGGGCGAAGTCGTTCTTGCCGAAACCCTCGTCGCTTACGATGAGGCTCGTGTTTGCCGGATAGCCGTCGATGGGGTAATGGCGATAGCATTCGACGCCCATAGCTTCAAGGCGATGCTGATAGGCCTCCGCATGCGGCTGGCCGGAGAAGCGCGTAATGACGACCTTGTTTGCGAGAAGTCCCATACCCCGAAACATATCCATGAGTCGCAAGACGTCGTCCGCGTAGCGGATGCCGATGTCGCTGCGGCGCTTGTTGGTCTCGATGTCCTGTGCGTTGATGGCAACGAGCACTTCGGCGTCGTCGGCGAGCTCGGTGAGCATACGCGCCTTGGAGTCGGGGGCGAAGCCAGGGAGCACGCGACTGGCGTGGTAGTCATCAAAGAGCTTGCCGCCGAACTCAAGGTAGAGCTTACCGCCAAATTCGCCGATGCGCCGCCGGATGCGGTCTGCCTGCATCGTGATGTAGCGGTCGTTGTCAAAGCCTGCACGCATGGGACCTCCCGCCCTCTAGTTTGAGTTTTAGTCTCGCACAAAACGTCCCGTCGCGCTAGATGGAAGAGGGCGCCACCCATGAAAAGCGACGACGGCCTTGTGCTAGTAGCCGGAGGCGAAACTCGATGTGGTATATTGATGTTATGCAAATTTGCGTTGTCGGTTGAAGGAGGAGGCCATGGGTGGAGAGCGGAAGACTCTGCAGAGGTTCCTTTCGGTTGCGTGTAGCGTTCTGCTGGCGCTGCAGCTCCTGGGGATGGAGGCGCCGCGTGCGCTGGCGGAGGCGATCGAGGAGGTGCCGGTCGGTGAGCCCGAGGTAGAGGTCGCATCCGAGGAGTGCGAGGCTGCGGATGAGCCGGTCGACGACGTGATCGAGGAGGTGCGCATCGTTGGGGACGAGGACGATTCGCGTGCTGACGATACCGTGGACGTCATCGCCGATGATGAGTCAGAACCAGACGACGTCGGGCAGGCGCTCGAGATTGAGGCTACGGAGCCGACCCTAGTGGTGCAAAATGATGACACAGGTGGCGAGCTCGAGCCGTACATCTTCAAGAGCGAGATCTCGAGTGGCAGCTCCATCTACTTTATGGCTGACGAAAGCGCGCCGCTTGAGACCATACTGTCGGAACTGTCGCTGAATGCCGATTACTCAGACGTGCAGGTCACGCAGAACGCAGACAGGTTTCAGATTCATGACGGTCAGTTGTCAGCCGTAGGAGCAGCTACGGTAGATGAGGCGTTGATGGAGTTCACGTATCCGGACGGTGGCTCACGCAATGTATTTGTCATCTACGGCGATCAATGGAACTACGCGGTGGCGCAACACAACGGAGAGCAACGATCGACGGATTCAGGCGAGGCATACACGCTGACCTTCAGATGGGGGCAGCCACAGAAGCTAAGCCGAGACGAGGAGCAGTACCTCTATCTCGGAGGTCTCAATGGCGACTACGATGCCTCTGGTTACAACGCCTTTTCCTCTGTGTATTACGGCACGAGCAGGGTCGTCTTTGATGATTCGCTCCTGCGTCCTGACGGTACGTCGAGGCTCAGTCCGTCGACCACGGCGAAATGGTTCAAGGGCTGCGAAAACCTTCTGTCCCTCAGGGACGTGGAGCTTCTGGACATGCATGCCGTCACGAGCATGTCGCAGATGTTCTATGGCTGCGAGCGACTTGCTGCTTTGGACGTCTCCAAGTGGGACACGTCCAGCGTCACAAGCATGAGCGAGGCGTTCTACAATTGCGGGAAGCTCGAGGCCTTGGACGTCTCAGGATGGCGTACTCAGAGTCTCACAAGCCTGGAGTACACGTTCTATAATTGTGCGTCCCTCACTGAGCTCGACGTATCCGAGTGGGATACCGCAAACGTCATGACTTTCCACAGCGCGTTTTGCGGTTGCAAAGGCTTGCGAGCACTCGACGTGTCAGCATGGAACACGTCGAGTGCACAGAAGCTGTCTTCGCTCTTCAACGGCTGCTCCTCCTTGGAGTATCTCGACCTGTCTGGATGGGATACTACCAGGAATGCCGATTGGTCGCTCGCGTTTGCTGGCTGCTCGTCCCTCTCGCGGATGGCGTTGGGGGTCGGCCTCTCTCTCAAAGCACGCAGTGGAGACGCATACCTACCCTCCACAAGTGAGTCGCCCTATACGGGCAGGTGGACGTATGTGGAAAGGGCTGGGGGCATCGGAGAAGACGTGCCGCTCGCCACGGCCTACACCAGCGACGAGATGACAGAGCGGTATGACGGTGCGACTATGGCGGGGACATGGGCTTGGGAGTTGCATGATGATTCCGCGCTCATGAGAGATGTACCCTACGTCGATGCGAAGGGCGAGGCGCATGCTTGCGAGTACGCGGTCATCGTTACGGAGGAGACGACGGCTCTTTCGAGCGGCTGGAACGTCGTGGTTGATGACGTGGACATAGAGGCGAACATGAGCGCGGCTCGTGGTTCGAAGCTCATCCTCGCTGAGGGCGCGACCCTCACCGTCGGCCAAGGCATCTGTTGTCCATACGATTGCAGTCTGGTCGTGTACGGTGGGGCTGGTGACTCAGGCACGCTTGTCGTCTCCGCCAAGGATGGTAACGCTGGCATAGGCGGAAATCATGATGAGTCCGGAGGAAGCGTCACGATCGAGAGTGGAGCCGTGCGAATCAGCGTCACCGGTGGTGGTGCGGGTGTCGGCGGCGGCGAGGGGGCTAGCTGCAGCGGCTGTTCGATCAAGGGTGGCGACGTTGTCGTGATTGCATCGGACGGCAGCACCGGCATCGGTGGCGGCTCTGGAGCGGTTGGACGCGACGTGTATCTGACTGGTGGCAGGGTCTCGATTACCGGTGGGGTAAACGCCAACGAGACGAAGCAGATTCATCTCGGATGGACGTACGCGGAAGACAGCATCACGATTGACTCGTACGATGGAAATGTGATTCTGGATGCCGCCTTCGTGTGTGGCGACGCTTCCTTTGTCTCCGGCGCAATAGCGGGCGAAGAGCTTAACGGCAAGACGCTCGTTCCGCCCGAGGGTGGCACGCTGAGCTTCGACGCCGGTGCGGGTACAGGCGCAATGGAATCGGTGGTCATGGCTAGAGGCGATCATTGCGTCCTTCCTGCATGTGGCTTCGTGGCGCCCGCAGGCAAGGAGTTCCTGTGCTGGCAGATTGGCGACGACAGATACGGTGCGGGAGTGGAGTTTCCGCTGCGTGGCGACACGGTGGCGACTGCGGTCTGGGGAGGTGCCGTGACCTATCTCGATGAGGGAGGGTCGGAGGAGGAATGCGCGAGTTACCACCTTGTGGCGGAGGGTGAGACTCATCTCAAGGAGGGATGGAACGTCGTCGAGGGCGATGTGGTCGCCGAGAACCGCGTCGTGGCCGAGGGCAACGTTAGGCTAATCCTCTGCGACGGTGCGACCCTCACGGCAAAGAAGGGCATCAGCTGTCGGAGTGGAAGCAGGCTCACTATCTACGCGCAGTCCGAGGGCGACGAAGCGGGCGCTCTCGTTGCGACGGCTCCGGACTGCCACGCTGGCATCGGTGGCGACGACTGGATGCTGATAGACGTGCTCGGTCAAACGGGTGGCGCGGCAGGCCAGATAACGATTGCGGGTGGAACGATAGCGGCAACGGGCGGCAGCATGAGCGCGGGCATAGGCGGTGGCAGAGGCTCGAAGGGCGGAAGCGTAAACATCTACGGCGGCAACGTCACCGCTGTCGGAGGTGCCTACGGGTCGGGCATAGGAGGGGGTGCTGACGAGACCGGCAACGTCCTGATAGCGGGCGGCACCGTGTATGCGTCTTCTACGAGCGGGGCCTTTGGCATAGGCGGCGGGCGTCACGTGGCTGGTGTGGTAAGCCCCTACAGCTACGTGACCATCACCGGTGGCAACGTTTCCGCGACTGGTGGTATCGGAGGCTGGCGGTCTGATGTCAGGCTTGATTTGAAGAACGAGTCAGACAGCGTGCTTTCCGACGCCTTCGGCACCGAACAAAAAGTGACGGTGGGCAAGCTCCTCTTGGACGAGGACGACCCCACTGCCTTCTTCTCCGGCTCGTACGAGTACGAGGACACGGTCGTGCTTGCCGGTCACAAGCTTGTCCTTGCGACGGGGGGCACGCTCAGCTTCGACGACGGCGGAGGGAATGGCGAGATGGAGCCAGTTGTTGTCGGATCAGGTGCGACATACGCCCTTCCCGCATGTGGCTTCGAAGGGCCTGATGGGGCGGCATTCAGGTACTGGCGTGTGGGGACGAAGAACCTCGACGCGGGCGTTACGATCGCCCTGCATGGGGACGCCGTCGCAAAGGCATGCTGGATTGGCTCCATACCCTACATAGGCGAAGGAGGGGAGGAACTCTCGCGTGCGTATGGTGACTATGAGTTCCTGACAGCCGAGACGGCTGCACTAGACGGGGGCTGGCACGTGGTCGAGGACAACGTGAGCCTAGACGAGCGCGTGGAAGTGACTGGTGACGTGAGCCTCATCCTCTGCGAGGGGGTAACGCTTGAGGCGACCAAGGGCTTCCACGTTGGTTCCGGTGCGAGTCTCACCGTGTACGGGCAAGGAGACGACTCGGGCGTGCTTGTGGCTAGAGGGTCGGAAGTTCCTGACTATGAGGCTACCGACGGCTATGCGGGCATCGGTGCGAATGGAGCCACGCCTGCGGGTACGATAGCCATCGTCAGCGGAGTCGTGGACGCGGATTCCATTGGCACTCTCAAAGGGGCTGATGGCAGGGTATGGGTGCTTGGTGGCTCGGTAACGACGACCAGGCGTCTCGGTGGCGATGGGACGGCCGTCATCATAGAGGGAGGTAAGGTTTCTGCCACGGCTCGTGCGTCGGGACAGCCCAAAGATCGGTGGGACGACTGGTATCTCAGAGGTCAGGCCATTGCCATTGGTGGGGAAGACGCGACGGTACGGATAATGGACGGCGAGGTCGATGCGGATGCGCGAGTCTCACTGGGGGGCAACGTCGGCGACGCTCAATACTTCGGCGTGGCTTCGGCCATAGGTGGCAAAGGTTCCTCGGTCACATTCGAGGGTGGCAAGATAAACGCATATGCCGAGCTAAAGGATTCGCGTGTCATGTCCTCGATTGGGTCGTATGGCTGTGTCGTGGGAGGTCCGGACGCTACGGTTTCGCTCGGTTGGAAGAATGCGTCAGACAGCATCACCGCGATCTCTGGCGGCATAAGTCTCGACGACAATTCTGCACAGAGCATTTGTTACCAAGGTACCGTGAGCTTCGCGCGCAGCATGCAAGACAGCAAGATCGCAGGCAATGTCCTCAGGCCGGGCGTTACCGTACATAGCCCGCTTACTGATGACGAGGTGTCGGAATACCTGCAAAATAGGACGCTCGTCCCGACGGATAGCCATGTGATTCTGAGGCGCGACAAACACGGTACCGAGAGTTCGCCGATACAGATCCTCGAAGTGCAGCCGGGAGAGACCCTTGTGCTTCCTGCCAGCCCTTGGGAGGCACCTAGCGGCAAGAGCTTCGTCGGCTGGCAGGTGGGGTACTCGGAGGACTTGGTGCTCGGCGACCTCCTCGCGGAGGGGTCCGAGATCACGCCCGAGGGCGACCTCGACGTGTACGCCATATGGGGCAGCGCATGGGCGGGCCTGCAGGTCAAGATAAACAACGCGAAGGCCGGAGAGGCTGTCGCGCTCGTGGGCGACGTCGTCGCCGAGGAGGCTGACACTGCGCTCGTCGTGCCCGAGGGCAAGGAGCTCACGCTCGACCTCGCTGGCCACGCGCTCGACCGTGGCCACGGGGAAGCCGAGAGCGCTGTCGAGGGCGGCAACGCGATCAGCAACCTCGGGACGCTGACGATAGCCGACTCGAGCGATGACGGTACCGGCGCGATCACGGGCGGCTTCAACGCGGGCGACGGAGGCGCGGTCGCCAACCTCGGCGCGCTGACGATCGCGGGCGGCGCGCTCCGCGGCAACCGCGCGGGTGGCGACAGGGCCGGCGGAGCGGTCGCGAACTTCGGCGCGCTGACCATAGCGGACGGCACCTTCTCGGGCAACTCCGCCGGTGAGGCCGGCGCCGTCTACAACGCACCGGGTGCGACGCTCGAGGTCTCGGGCGGGGCTTTCTCCGGCAACGAGGCCACGCACGAGGGCTGGGGAGGCGGCGCGATCGTGAACAAGGGCGAGATGTCGATGTCCGGCGGCGAGGCCTCGGGCAACTCCGCGCCCGGCAACGGCGGCGGCGTGTACACCTCGGGCCCCCTCGCCCTCTCGGGCGGCACGATCGAGGGCAACGTCTGCGGCGGCAACGGCGGGGGCGTGTACATGAACGTCGACGGGTCGCTCTCCGTCTCAGGCGAGCCCGTGGTCTGGGGCAACGCCGACGCGGGCGGCTCGGCCAACGACGTGTACCTGCTCGCGGGCAAGACGATCTCGGTCGCGAGCGACCTGACCGGGGGCGCGAGGGTGGGCGTGCTGTACTGGCAAGCCCAGACCTACACGTTCACGAGCGGGATGGCCTCTCACGCGGGAGGGGTCGGCGCCAAGGCGTTCGCGAGCGACCGCGCGGGGTACGCCGTCACGTCCTACGGGGGCGAGGCGAGGCTCAAGGCTGCCTCCGAGGTGAGTATCGCAGCAACCGAACACGGCAGGGTCGAGGCCGACGTTGTCGAGGCGTGCGACGGCGACGTGGTCACACTGACGGTGATCCCGGATGAGGGCTTCGCGCTCGCGTCGCTCTCGGTGGCGACGGCCACGGGCAGGACACTAGACGCGAGAGCAGGCGCCGTCGGCACGTACACCTTCAAGATGCCGAGCGTCGCGGTCACCGTGAACGCGGCCTTCGAGCCTGCACCGGCCTTCGTGAGCCAGCGGCTCATCCTCTCCGGGCAGGTCGGATTTGCGGTCACGATGAGCCTGCCCGAGGTCGAGGGCGTCGACTGGTCGGCGAGCAGCGTGACCTTCCACGTGGGCCACCCGGGAGGTAGACGCGAGCGCGACGTGGAGGTGGCCTACGTGGACTCCGTCCCCGGCTCCGACGGTACGCTCCGCAGCTTCACCGTGCCGCTCTCATCGGTGGAGATGGCCGAGCCCGTCACCGCCACGCTGCGCTACGAGCGGGGCGGTGAGGAGCGCACCCTCTCCAAGGGTGGACTCTCCATCAAGGGCTACGTCGAGGGTTTCGACGCCAGGCAGGCTGAGACGGGCGAGTTCGACGGCGAGACCGTCGCGCTCGTCCACGCCGTGGCCGACTACGGGCATTGGGTGCAGCCCTTCCTCGCGGCAACGAACCGCTGGGAGGTGGGCGACGGCGACAACCAATATGCACAGATGGACAAGTTCTACACGACGTCCTACGATAGGGACGCCGTGAGGGAGGCCCTCGTCGGCTGTGTTATGTCCAAGCAGGTCGTCGGCTCCGCCGTGACCAAGGCGACCGCGAGCCTCGAACTTGAGTCCGAGACCGCCCTCGACGTGATACTTACCGTAGCCGACGGCATAGAGCCCGTGGTTACGTACGCCGAGCTCGGCGACGATGCCGTCAACGTTGGGGAGCCCGTCCGGCTCGGCGGAGCCGACGGTGGCGGGGTCCGCTGGCGCGTGCGCGTCTTTGGCATCCGCGCCTGGCAGCTAGGCGACGAGGTAGTCGTCACGGGCGACGCGGGTGGCGAGTTCGAGGTAAGGGCCTCCGGCCTCGCCTACGCCAGCGCCCTGCTCGGCGTAGCGGACTACGCGGGCAACGGCGGCCATGACGCCATGTGTGCCCTCGTGGCCTTCCACGACGCTGAGGTCGCCTACCGCGCGAAGCACCGGGCGTAGCCGCGCTTGCGAATCCAGTGCGTGGTTCTTGTCATCCCGAAACGCCCGAGTGCGTGGTTCGTGCCCCGAACCACGCACTCGGGCCTCTTTGGATGACAAGAACCACGCACTCGTTCTAGTCAAAAGTGTTGCGACGATGCCGTCGGGTCCGACCCGCCGCCTGCGCCTGCGCGGGAACTCCAGCCATCTCAGATTCTCCCCGGACGCTTCCTTACCAGTCGCTGCTCCAGTCGGTGGAGCTGGAGTCCCAGGAGTCAGAGGAGTCCCAGCTCCAGTCATCATCGTCCCAGTCGTCACTACTGCTCGAGCTGCTCGGCGGATCGTAGTAGCTGGAGTCGGCGAAGTCGCTCGCACCCCATGAGGAGTTCCAAGAGTCGCCCTCCCAGTAGTCGTCGGCATGCTCGGTGAGCGTGGTGGGAGGGGTTGAGTCGTACTGCCATGAGCTGTGCGGGCTGTCGTAGTAGTACCAGTCGTCGTCTTGCAGGTAGTAATAGGTATCGCCGTAGTGGTAATACCCGCTTGAAGGGAGCCTCGCGACGCCAAAGATGAAGGTGGCCGCAGCGGCGGCGATGCCGACGGCGGCGAGGATGCCCGCGATGCGCGTCTTCTTCTGCGCCTCTTGGACCTTGACGTTGCCAAGGCGGTTCCGCTGGTTTGCGACCTCGCTCTTCATCTTTTGGTAGAGCTCGTTCACAGCGTAGGCCTCGTCCTTGCCACGATAACGCACGGCGCGAGTGCCGTCGGCTTTGTTTTTATACACGACGAAGTTGTCGCCATCCTGGTAGATGCCGAACGCACGTGGCTCCTTGTAGTCCTCGCCGATGAAGAAGCGCATTTGCTCGAGTGGGAGGTTGTGACGTGCGCAGAACTCCTTGAGTTCCTCGATGGTCTTTGGTACGCCTTCGCCCGAGGCCATCATGTGCTCGTTTGCGCCACCGCAGTGCGGGCAGACCTCGTCGGTGTCGTCAATCCAGTTTCCGCAGTACTCACACCTTTGCTTCATGGTCGTCCTCTCGCTGTGGCGCTAGTTTTATCACAGTATAGCAGCGATTTTGGTCAAGGTGTTTTCTCTTGCAAACCATACTTTGAGGTGGTATTCTCCTGTTAAACAAAACAGTATAGCGTTTAACAAAGGAGGCTCAATGTCTACCACCTCAACAGTTGCGGCGCGCTTGGATCCAGAAGTCCGTCGAAGGGCTCATAGCGTGCTTGCACGCTCGAACCTTAGTGACTCGCAGTTCATCCGCCGCATGTACTCGTACGTCGCACAGGCACAGGAGATACCCGAGTGCATACTCAGCGTGGAGTATGACGGCGTGCATGCGCGTACGCGTCCCAGCAAGTTTGAGAGCTTGGCTACCTGGATTGAGGAGGGGCCGTATGCCACGATCGACTTCACGTTCCTCACGGATGACTCAGTAACGCGGACGCTCAGCGAGAGGGATGCCTCATGGTGAGGATTTTGCTCGACACCAATGCGATTCTCGATCTCGTTTTTGGTCGTTATGCAGAACGTCATAAGGCCATGCTCAATGCTGTCCGTGGTTGCGAAGAGGGGACTCACGAGTTGTACGTTGCCGCCCACTCGCTTTGCGACATGACGTATGTATTGGAAAACAACGCTGGGATGAAGCTGGCCATACCGAACAAAGCCGAGCAAAGGGCTTGTGCGCAGTATGCCCGCGAGACCGTGTTTCGCTTCTGCGAAGTGTGTCCCATTGATGAGCGTGTCTGCTGGGATGCGCATCGCGACCGAGATGAGCCTGACTTTGAGGATGCGCTGGTGATGGCGTGCGCGCGGGCGTGCGGAGCCGAGGTTATCGTGTCGAGTGATTCGCGCGCGTTCAACGGGGGGATTCCTCGCAAGCTATCACCGCAAGAGTTCGAGCGGTTCGTGTGCGGTTGAGCACTCGCGCGCTTACCCGAATCAAACGAACCGATGACTTTGTTTGAAGTACTATGTATTCGATGACAAGTTCGGTAGTGAGGGGAGTGCCATGGACATTATACGCAAGTTATTAGGTCATCTGGGGGAGTACAAGAAGCCCGCGCTTATCGCACCACTTTGCACGCTGGTGGCGGTGGGCATGGAGGTGCTCATTCCCTATGTCATGGCCATGCTCATCGACCAGGGCATCTCCAAGCTTGACATGGGCAAAGTGTGGCTCTTTGGCGGCATCATGCTTGCGTGCGCGGTTATAGCGCTCGTCATCGACTCGGCTTCTGCGGTCTTTGGCTCGCGTGCGTCTACGGGTCTCGCGTCGAACCTGCGTGATGCCCTCTTCGAGAAGGTCCAGACCTACAGTTTCTCAAACATTGACAAGTTCAGTACGGCAGGACTCGTCACGCGCATGACCACCGACGTTACGAACGTGCAAAATGCCTTCAACATGTCGCTCATCATTGCCACACGCGCCCCCATCTCACTTGTGGCGTCACTCGTGATGAGCGTCATCATCAGCCCGCAGCTTTCGGGCATCTTCTTGGTCGCCATGGTAGTGCTCTCGGTAGCGCTCATAGTCATCATGCTCAAGGCCATGCCGCTCTTTGGCCAGGTCTTTCAGCGCTACGATGCGCTTAACTCCTCCGTACAGGAAAACGTTACCGCTATACGCGTGGTCAAGGCGTTCGTACGCGAGGATCACGAGCAGCAGAAGTTCACGAACGCCGCGAATGAGGTACACGACCTCTTCGTCAAGGCCGAGGGGCTCATCGCATGGAACAACCCCGTCATGGGCATCGCTATCTATGGCTGCATTATCGCGCTCAGCTGGTTCGGCACGCACTCCATCCTTGCGGGAGACATCACCACGGGTCAGCTTACGAGTCTTTTGGGCTACGTCTTCAACGTGCTCATCAGCCTCATGATGCTCACCATGATCTTTGTCATGGTTTCAATGAGCGCTGCCTCTGGCAAGCGCATCGTAGAGGTGCTCGATGAAGAGCCCGACATCGTGAGTCCTGAGAACGCGCTCATGGAGGTGCCTGATGGCTCCATCGACTTTGACGCCGTGGACTTTAGCTATCGTTCTGGTGAAGGCGAAGAAACCCTGACGGGCATCGACCTGCACATCGGCTCGGGCGAGACCATCGGCATATTGGGTGGTACGGGTTCTGGCAAGTCCACGCTCGTGAGCCTCATCAGTCGTCTCTATGACGTGGATGCAGGTGCGGTGCGCGTGGGCGGCAACGACGTCCGCTCATACGATACCGAGGTTCTGCGCGACTCGGTGGCTGTGGTCTTGCAGCAAAACACGCTCTTTTCAGGTAGCATCCTCGATAACTTGCGTTGGGGAAAGGCTGATGCAACGCTCGAAGAATGCAAGGCCGCCTGCGCGGCCGCATGCGCTGATGAGTTCATCGATCGCATGCCCGACGGCTACGATACGCAGATAGAGCAGGGTGGCACGAACGTCTCAGGAGGTCAGCGTCAGCGCCTCTGCATAGCGCGTGCCCTGCTCAAGCGTCCTCGCGTACTGATATTGGACGACTCGACCAGTGCCGTTGACACCGCGACCGACGCCTCCATCCAGCGCGCATTTGCCGAGCAAATTCCCGACACGACAAAGATCGTCATTTCCCAGCGCGTGAGTTCGTTCGGTTCTTGCGATCGCATCCTCGTGCTCGATGCCGGTCGGGTCGCTGCGTTCGCGTCTGAGCATGAGTTGCTTGCGACCTGCGACATCTACCGCGACGTCTACGAGACGCAAAACAAGGCCGGTGCCGAGGCTGACTTCGATTCGCTTGAGGGTATAGCGTATGACCCGATTTCGCAGCGCTTTGACCCTGCGTTTGAGGACGAGCTGCCCTTTGAGGTGGACCCTGCGGTAGTGGCCGAACTCGCAAGGAAGGCAGGTGAGTAGCATGTCAGAAAAGAAGCAAGACCAGGGCAACACACTCAAGTCGGTCGGTGCCATCTTCTCCTTCATGTTCAAGCGATACAAGGGCCTCTTTGTGCTGGTAATCGTTGGCATCTTGCTCTCGTCGTGGGCCATGGTACAGTCCACCCTCTTCACGCGTAAGCTCATTGACGAATACATCGTTCCCATGGTTGCGCAGGCCCAAAGTGGAGCGAACCCTGACTTCGGACCGCTTGCCGCCGCCATTACGCGGCTAGCACTGGTTGCCGTCGTGGGCGTCTCGTCGATGTTTATGTACAATCGCCTGATGGTTACGATCAGCCAGGGTACCCTGCGTGACCTGCGCGTCGAAGTCTTCGGCCACATGGAGTCGCTTCCGATCAAGTATTTCGATACGCACGCGCACGGTGACATCATGAGTATCTACACCAACGATATCGACACGCTGCGCCAGCTCATCAGCCAGACGATTCCCAACTTCATCAACTCCTGCACCACCATCGTGATGGTCTTTATCTCCATGGTTGCGCTCTCGATTCCCCTGACGGGTGTGACACTGGTCATGGTTGCCGTCATGCTCCTCGCTTCGGGTCGCATTGGGGCTGCAGCGGGCAAGCACTTTGGTGATCAGCAGCAAACCCTTGGCGCGGTGAATGGTTTCATTGAGGAAACCATCAGCGGAGAGAAGGTCGTGAAGGTCTTCTGCCATGAGGAGCGCTCCATCGACGACTTCCACAAGATCAACCACGCACTCCGCGACTCGGCCACAAGGGCAAACACGCTCGCAGGCATCCTCATGCCCGTGGTTTTTGCCATCGGGGAGATTAGCTACGTGCTCTGTGCCATCGTCGGATCATACCTTGCTGTCTCAAGCGGCATCATCTCGCTGGGCACGCTTGTGAGCTTCCTCTCGCTCAACCAGTCTTTCACTGAGCCCATAACTCGCATATCACAGCAGCTCTCAGCCATCACGCAGGCCGGCGCCGGTGCTAGTCGCGTGCTTGCGCTCTTGGCTGAGGAGAGCGAGAAGGACGAGGGCTACGTGGAGCTTGTCAACGTGCGCGAGGAGGGTGATCAGATCGCCGAGAGTGACCAGCGTACGGGTCACTGGGCATGGAAGCACCCACACAAAGACGCAGGCACCGTCACCTACATGCCGCTCATGGGCGAGCTCGTGATGGACGGCGTGGACTTTGGCTATGTGCCCGAGAAGCAGATTCTGCACGACATCCGTCTCTTTGCCCTTCCCGGGCAAAAGATTGCGTTCGTCGGTGCCACGGGTGCCGGTAAGACGACCATCACGAACCTCATAAACCGCTTCTATGACATCGACGACGGCAAGATTCGCTATGACGGCATCAACATCACAAAGATTCGGAAGCCCGAGCTCCGGCGAAGTCTTGGTATGGTACTGCAGGATCCGCACCTCTTTACAGGTACGGTCATGGAGAACATCCGCTATGGACGGCTTGACGCCACTGACGAGGAGTGTATCGAGGCGGCCAAGCTTGTCTCGGCGCACGACTTCATCAAACGTCTGCCCGATGGCTACGATACCGAGATTACCGGCGATGGCGGAAACCTTTCGGCCGGACAGCGACAGCTGCTTACCATTGCGCGCGCAGCGGTGGCAGATCCCCCGGCGCTCATCCTCGACGAGGCGACGAGTTCCATCGATACCCGCACCGAGCAGCTTGTGCAGGCAGGCATGGATGCCCTCATGCGCGGACGAACCACGTTTGTCATTGCGCACCGACTCTCGACCGTGCGTGACTCCGATTGCATCATGGTCATGGAACAAGGCCGTATCATCGAGCGCGGCACACATGACGAGCTACTTGCGGCGCACGGCAAGTACTACGAGCTTTATACCGGCAACCAGATCGAGGCCGAATAGGGAGCCTCACTACATCTCATGAAACTAAACCGCCTGCCGTTATCTTGCCGCAATCGTGACGGCGCTTGTCATACGATGGAAGTATGTTGACCCTAACGAGAGGAGATGGAACTTATGGTATTCCCGAAGATCTTCCTGTGGGGTGGCGCGACGGCGGCAAACCAGTACGAGGGCGGCTGGGACCAGGGCGGCAAGGGCGACAGTCTCTGCGACCACATGCGTGGCGCCACCGCGACCACCCCGAGGCAGATTGACGAGGAGTTCGACCCGAACGCCCTCTATCCTAGCTGGGAGGCCACTGACTTCTATAGCCACTACGAGGAGGACATCAAGCTCTTCGCCGAGATGGGCTGGAACGTCTTTCGCATGTCCATCAACTGGACGCGCCTCTTCCCGACGGGCGAGGAGGCCGAGCCGCTGGCAGAGGGCGTCGAGTTCTACGATAAGGTCTTCACCTGTCTCAAGGAGAACGGCATCGAGCCGCTGGTGACCCTCTCGCACTACGAGACCCCCTACAGTCTGGTCGCCAAGTACAACGCCTGGGCCGACCGTCGCTGCATCGACTTCTTCTGCGCCTACAGCATGTTCTGCCTAGATCGCTGGCATGATAAGGTGAAGTACTGGCTCACCTTCAACGAGGTCAACACGGGCATGCCGTTCATGAACAATGCGCTGTCCACCAGCCTCGTGCAGGGTTATACCGGCACCACCGCCGGGGCCCCGCTTGATGCCAAGGCCTGCTTCGACGCACTGCACCACCAGTTCTTGGCTGGGGCAAAGACAGTCAAGTACGCTCATGATAACTATCCCGACCTAATGATGGGCAACATGACGGCATTCATTTGCACCTATCCGCTCACCTGTGACCCCGAAGATTTGCTGCTCACCCAGCAGAGGATGGATGATGCGAACTGGTATGCCTCCGACGTGCAGGTTCGCGGCGCCTATCCGTACTACGCCAAGCGCTTGTGGAAGCAGTACGGTGCCGAGCCCACCATCCTGCCGGGGGACGAGGAGATCCTAGCCGAGGGAAAGGTGGACATGTTCACCTACAGCTACTACATGTCCATGACCGCCACCACGCACGACGACGGCGAGGAGATGGCCGGCAACATGAGCCTCGGCGGCAAG
>CACXDP010000231.1 GCA_902766445.1 uncultured Coriobacteriaceae bacterium | reverse complement strand
TCGCCGCGCTCACCTTCGACTTCGCCATCATGGAGGAGTTCGTGCCTCTGGCCAACGGGATGACCGTCGTGCTGGCCACTGGCGAGCAGATTCTGGACCCCGCCGCCATCGCGCATCTCATGCTTGGCAACAACGTGGACGTCATGAGCTGCACGCCGAGCTACATGTCCAACATGCTGGACTCTCCGGACTTCGCGCGTGCCGTTGCTGGTCTCGCGTCCGTGGACTTCGGCGCCGAGGCTTTCCCGCCGGCGCTCTTCAACAAGCTGCGCGAGGTTAACCCAGGTCTCTACATCATGAACGGCTACGGCCCCACCGAGGCCACCATCAGCTGCACTATGCAGGTAGTGGACGGCTCTGGCGACATTACCATCGGCATCCCCAACGTGAACGTGCGTGTCGCCACCGTGGACCGCGCCGGCAGGCTGCAGCCGCTGGGCGCCACCGGCGAGCTGGCGATACTCGGTGAGGGCGTCGGCCGCGGCTACGTGGGGCGCGACGACCTCAACGCGCGCAGCTTCGTCCGCCTGCTGGACATGCCGGCCTACCGCTCTGGCGACCTCGCGCGCATCCGACCCGACGGTCAGATCGAATATCGCGGCCGCATGGACGACCAAGTGAAGCTGCGTGGCCTGCGCGTCGAGCTGGGCGAGATCGAGGGTGTCATGAACTCGTATCCCGGCATTCGCATGAGCACGGTGATTGTCATACATGGCCAGACAGACTACCTGGCCGCCTACTTCACCGCAGAGGGGCAGGTGGACGTCGAGGCGCTCAAGACTCACCTGGGGTCCTATCTCACTGCCTACATGGTCCCGCAGGCATTCATGCAGCTAGATGAAATCCCGCTCACCGCAAACGGCAAGGTAGACAAGAAGGCGCTTCCCGCTATTGAGGCCACCCTTGCTCAAAAGGAGGCAAAGCAGCCTGCCACGGAACTCCAAGCCAAGCTGCTGGGTATCTTCCAAAAGACCTTGAACAACGAGAACGTGGGCGTGGATGACAACTTCTTTGAGATCGGTGGGACGTCACTGACGGCGGCCAAGATTATGATGGCCGCCATGGTAGACAACCTGCCACTCACCTACCAAGACATCTTCGACGCACCCACCGTCGAGGGTCTTGAGCAGGTCATATTGGGCAAGAGCACGGGGACGGGCGAAGGAAAGGCCACCATCCAGCCAACTGAAACAGCCGAGAATGATGAGCCCAAGGATGCCATTCAAAAGGCGCTCCAGCACAACACCCCCGAGTTCGTTGACGACATCAAACCTGGCAAGCTGGGTGACGTGCTTCTCACGGGCAGCACGGGCTTCCTCGGTGCCCACATGCTCAACGAACTGCTCAACAGCACCGAGGGTATGATCTACTGTCTCGTGCGCGGCCAAAGCGACGTATCTGTGGAGGACCGCCTGCAGGCTAGCATGTTCTACTACTTCGAGATGGACATTCGTCCCTTTATCGGCAAGCGCATTACGGTCATCGATGGCGACATCACGAACGCCCAGAGCCTCGAAGCACTCGAGGACATCGACTTCGACACGGTCTTCAACTGTGCGGCAAGCGTCAAGCACTTCGCCAACTTCTCCTTCCTCAAGAGCATCAACGTGGATGGGGTATGCAAGCTCGCTGAGCTCTGTCTCAAGAAGAACGCGCGTCTCATTCACGTTTCAACCGTTTCGGTGGGCGGGGACGTCATCGGCTCCGACGCGGTTGAGCAGACGTTGAGCGAGGACCGTCTGGAAATGGGGCAGGACACGATCTCCAACGGCTATGTCCACACGAAGTTCCTTGCTGAACAGGCCATTCTGGACATGGTTGGGTCACGTGGCCTCGACGCAAAGATTATGCGCGTGGGCAACCTCATGAGCCGCCAGCAGGATGGCGAGTTCCAAATGAACTTTAGCACCAACAACTTCATGAGTACACTCAAGTCCTATGTGGCATTGGAATGCTTCCCCGTCTCCGAGATGGACGAAACCGATGAGTTTTCGCCTATCGACGAAGTCGCACACGGCATCTTACTGCTCGCCGGAACCGACGCGAAGTTCACCGTGTTCCACGTCTATAACTCCCACACCGTGGAAATGGGCAACATCATTCGCGCCATGCAGGTGAGCGGTCTTAATGTCGACGTGGTTGATGATCGGACGTTCAGCCAACGTCTACGCGAGGCACTTGCCGACGACCGCATCAATGCGTACGTGTCTCCTCTCGTCAACTACAGTCTCGACGATGACGAGATTCGCTACGAGAACCCATGCACCAACCGATTCACGGTGAAGGCACTCTATCGCCTTGGGTTCCAGTGGTCCATTACTGAGATGCACTACCTCAGGCAGGCTATCGAGATGATGCAGACTCTGGGCTTCTTCGATCTGGAGGAGTAGAGACTCGTCAAGGGTAGTCCGCAGGAGGTGCTTCTTGCGAAAAACCGCCGTGGCAGCTTCCGATTGGGAGCCGCCACGGCGGTTTCTCGCACTGTAAGTATCCTCCGCGCGCGGTGCTGACTACACGGCTACACGAAGAACGTCATCTTCAAGACGTTCTTTCCGTCGTCATGTGCGTAGGCAACCTCATCGCAAGACTGCTTTATAAGTGAGATTCCCATTCCGCCGAACTCCAAGTCCTCAAACTCGAGGTTGCCGCCCTCGTAGGTGAGCGGGTCGAAGGGCATGCCGTCATCTGCCATGCGCACAACGAGCTGGCTGTCTGTGCGCGTGAACTCAAACTCGGTAAAGGTGGCGCCAGAATAGCTCATAACGTTGGTAAACCCCTCGTCGCAGGCGAGCATCACACGATTGAAGAGCTCGTTGTCGCCACCACAGAACTCCTCCAGCTTCTGACGTGCCTCTGCAAGTGCCGCGGGCTGTGGTTCGACCGTTGCCTTCCAAACGCGCTCACTACGTTCCAGCGCGAAGAGCGACACCAATGTCAGGTCGTCAAACTGTTCGGCCTCACCAGTGAAGGCGTCCACCGCGCTCACGATTGCCTCGATAGCGTCCTGTGCACTATGGACGTTTTCAACTGCCTGGAGAAGACGTTCCTCCCCAAAGAACTGATGCTGCGGGTTATTTGCCTCCGTGACGCCGTCGGTATAGAAGACGATGCAGTCGCCGGGATTGAGCACAAGGGTCTCGTTCACGATTCCCGCATCCTCAAAGAAGCCGAGTGCAATGCCGGGATCAGGCTGTATAAAACCACTTCCCACCACAAGGGGCGGCATGTGCCCGGCATTCGCGAAGGTGAGTATGCCGGTTACGGGATCGAATACGGCAGCAATGGCTGTCGCGAACATATTCTCTGGATTATTGCGGGCAACAACATCATTAGCCTCATTGAGCGCTAGTGCAGGGTCCTTCTTCTTCTCCAGCTTCTCGCGCAGTAGCGTCATGATCATGAACATAAACAATGCAGCGCTTATTCCTTTGCCCGAGACGTCAGCGTTGACGAGTGCAATCTTTCCGTCTTCAAGCTCCATCACGTCGTAGAAGTCTCCTCCCACGATGCGAGCGGTACGAGTCGATGCGTATACCTCGTATCCCATACCCTCAACATGTTTTGAAGCCGGCACCTGTCCCTGCTGGATTCTTTTGGCAACCTGCAGTTCCGTCAACGTAGCAACACGTTCCTCAGTCATCTCTTCGATTCTCCGCACGCTTTGCTCAATATCCATCGTCATCTGGTTGAACGTAAGGGCGATCTCGCCGATTTCATCTCTTCTATTGATACGCAGCCTGTCTTTGGCAAAGCCGTCCACCGCAAAGGCACGCATATGCGAGGTCACCTCTTGAATTGGCTTCACTACATTGCGCTTCAACAGAATTATCTCGGCTGCGGCTGTGCAAACCAAGAACAAGTAAATGATTGTGGCAAACCGCCATATGTCTTCGTCGATGAAGCTGTAATAAACCAGTGCGTCCTGATCGACGCCAATAATCGCATACCCTTTGTTGTCTGGCAGTTCAACCCGCCGATACCAACTGAAGTGCTTACCAAATTCGCTGTCCGACGATTCCGGCCAGTTGGATCCGTTCCCGGCGAGCGCCAGTAGCTCAGCCGAATTGATGGGGGTCGTAGAAACGGCGCCTAAGTTGCGTTCACTGCGCAGGAACACATCTTCCTGCTCGTTGCTAGAGGCGGAGAGCAGGAATGTACGTTGAGTTCGTTCCGGGTTAATGGTGTACAGGTATCCGCAGTCAACGTCGTAGAAGACAACAAGATCCTTCAGAGCCTTCCGAAACTTCTTATAGGTAGTGCTGTCCGAAGACGAAAAGAGCTCGTCGTATGTGCCAGCCTGAAACACATCATCCAACTGTACTGCTATCTGTTCGGTTGTCATTGACCAGTAATCGTTGAATGATATGATGCTTCTTGCATACGCGAACAACACAGACAAGGTGCCCGCCACAAGGAAGGCGAGCATCGTTCTAATGGCAAAGCTAGTGAGAATCGAACGGTGCGGCTTACCCCTCGCCATGCTATGAGATGTTGAGGCGCTTATCGAGTCCCGCCATGTGGAAGACCTGCTTTACCTCAGGCCTGACGTTCCGCATCGCTACATTGCCCTTCATCTTCTTGTACGCAGATACGACCTGGCGCAAGCCAGCCGAAGAAATGTACTCGAGGTTCTCTAAGTCGAGAACGAGCTCGGTGCACGACTCATCGAGCTTGTTGAGTGCTTCGGCAAGTTGCGGTGCACCAGTAGTGTCAAGCCATCCATCAAGTGCGAAGGTCGTAATAGTGTCGTTCGTTGTCGTGGCAATCGTCATTCCCATACATGCTCCTCTCGGCGGTTGATTAACTAATTGTAGCGTTCCGTGCGAAGCATGTAAGCCCCCAAAGCGCATCCTTTTGGAGCTTGACCACTTTCCCACAGCGGGATCGTGGTCATTTTTGACCACGATCCCGCTGTGGGAAAGTGGTCACAGGGCCGTATCGTCCGCTATGCGAAAGTATAACGTCGTTGCGCCTTCTCAAAGGACGGACAACACGTCGTGTGGGCGGGCGTAGCGCAGCATCTCGTAGCCTATGCCACATATCCCGTTGAAGAGGGACGCGCTGACCTGGCCGCTTGCGCCCGAGTGGGCGTCGCGATACGAACCCTCTTGCAGCCTGCGCGTATACAGGGCGGAAAGCACCCTGCCCGCTACGTCGCGGTTGGCCACCGTCAGGTAGTATTCCGCGATCGCCGCATTGCCGCAGCACAGGTGGTCGAAGGGATTCAGGGGCAGACCGTCCACGCTCCGGCTCACCCGCTCTGCGATCGCGCGCGCCTGCTCGCCGCCTCGTCCTGCGTCCATCATGCGCCTAACCATGATGCCGGTGCCGGGTGCTCCCGCACAGTAGCCGTGCATGTACTTCGTCGGCGGGAAGTCGCGAAGGTCCGCCCAGGTGCCGAACCTGGCCTTGTAGCGCGTGTAAGAACAGAGCTCGTAGTCCAGGGCTTCTTCGGCGGCGAAGACATACCGGTCGTCTCCGCAGGCGTCAGCTGCCGCGTATAGGGCCTCGGCGATGCCCGACATACCGTGTCCGGCACCGGAGAGCACCCGAGGCGCACGGGGCAAGGTCTTCCAGAGGACGTGATCCCTGTAGGCGAATGTCTTGAGCTCGAGGATGCGGTCGGCCGCCTTGGCTATCGTGCCTCTTTGGCCTCGGTACTCCTCGAACCGGCACAGGGCGGAGACGAGTCCCGAGAGGCCGATCATCCGGTCCGCCGCGTTGCAGCCCGCAAAGTCAGCCCGCCCAAGAAGCGCTAGTACCTCGTCTGCGAGGGCGTCGAGCTCGTCCTCTCGCGTGTAGCGCCTCATCAGGGCGATGCCCGTGAGCACCCCGCCGAGGCCTGACCCCTCGCCGGTGGGCACGTAGGCGCCTGAGGTGCCCTTATATCGCTTGACGGACGCACACAGTGCCCGTATCTCTCCTATTGCCTCCTCGACGAGGATGTCCGTCCTCTCCCGGACCCCCTCGTCGTCCGCCCAGCGCGCCTTGCAGGCGCAGGCGAATACCGCAAGTCCGGTGAGTCCGTTCGCCAGGCCGTGGTCGCCGAAGGAGAAGGAATTGCTGCGGTCGCCCACATACCCCCACACAAGCCGTCCGTTCGGTGTCCGGATGCCCAGCTCACACATCTCGTCAAACACCCTCCTGGCCTCCGCTTCGGCCTCCTCGATGCCAAGGGGCTCCCCTGAAAGCAATCGATCTGCCTGGCCTTTCGTCGTCGGCGCCTGCCGTGGCATGCCCATCAGGGACAGCTGGGGATACATGCTAACCGCGCTGTCGATGGTCGAGAGGTCAAAGGCCTCGTCCGCCTCGCTCAAGGCGTCCAGGATGTCGAGCGCTTGTCCGACTGCCGAGGTGGCGAACTTGCGCTCCGCCACCTTCTCTCCGTCCGCGAAGAGGGACATGCCGTCGATGGTGGCATAGAAGTAGGGCACGTCGCCGCGCCGCATCTGCCGCACCTCGCTCTCGACCACGTCCTCCTCCAAGGTCACGTCGCACTCGTGCAGGATCCGCGCGAGTGTCTCCAGATTGTGCTCCCAAGCCTCCTCGGACTCAAGGGCCGTGTGGTGGTGGAGCTTCTGCAGCATCTTCCAGTAGGCCCTCGTGGGACGCAGGACGACACGCACCGTCGTGTCCGGGTCAAACGACCTCAGTGCCTGCCGGATCTCGTCTCTGCACTCGACGCAACGCCCATACGCATCGCGGTAGCCCTCCTTGAACTCTCGCAGGTACGGGCGGACGTCGACGATTTGGCCGTCCACGATGGGCGCGATTCCGTCCTCGTCCGTGTTCATGAGCACGCTGATTTCCATGTCCTCGACCCGGGCGGGCATGAGCAGGGTTCGGATGGGCGAGTGCGTGAGGCCCTCTCTCGTATCGGAGGTCTGCGCGACGTCCGAGACCGTAGTGGAGACGGGAGTCATCGTGGTCTCGAGGTCGATGAGGTAGGGCACGGTCCCCGAGCAGAGGATGTTTTGGTAGTGCAGGTCCGTGCTCCCCATGAGCTTTGCGAAGGTCGTCAGGCCACCGAGGGCGTACCAGAAGCGTCTCGCCTCGCGGTCGCCCTCCGCGCGTCGCTTCTTGACGAACTCCGACACCCCAAAACCCTCCGTGAAGGAGACCGCACGCGGGATCTTTACGAAGTCCGCGAAGAAGCGCTCGCATAACGCGTGGAGCTGAACGTCCATGCGCAGGTCGTGGGGCTTGTAGACCAAGCTCCCGGCATCGGTGTGGAAGACTGCGACGCTGCGTCCGCCGTTGTGGGTGTCTCCTGCCGATAGGCTGACGTCCATGATGGTCGTAAAGCGCCTCCCGTCAAAGAGTCCCTCGCAGATCTCGTCACGATGTGCTTCCAGGCGTTCGAGCGCCTCGATGAAGGCGCTCGTTACCAGGCTGAGCTGCTCGGTCAGGCGCTCGACGAGGGTCTCAGGTAGGCTCATCGTGCCCTCGTCGAGTCTCCTTCGAATCTCGTCCGAGGCCTGCCTGCGCTCCTCCTTGGTGATGAGATCGGGAAACGAGGCAGCAATGGGGTTCTCGTCCGCAAGCACCTTGGTGATGAGGCGTGTCGCCGTGTCTCCCGCGACGAACTCGGCCGTGCGGGTGAGCGACACGCCTACCCGCTCGATTGCCCTTTCCGAGAGCATGGCTGCCTGCGGGCAGCCCTTAACACGGTCGAGCTCGGTCTCTACGTATCGACGAAACATCCTCCAGGCCTCCTAACGGCACCCCGCTGCTCGGGAGTCCGCGTACGCGCCTACCGCCCGTCTTCTAGCAGCAGTCGCGGATGCACGTGTCCGAGCAGTCGCTGGTCTCTCCTCTGGAGCACGGTTCGCCACAGTAGTAGGATGTGCCACCCGCGACCTCGGCGAGATCGTCCGCGGAAAGCTCCAAGGGGTCGCTCTCCTTGACCTTGTCCTGGAGGAACTCACGGAGCTCCTCCGGTGTCACCTCGCAGCCATGTTCCTTCAAGAAGTCCTCGGTAACGCCTTCCCGCATCGCCTTGACAAAGGACTTCTTTAGGGCGTCGTCGCCCTTGACCTCGTCGTACAGTTCTTGCAATGACTTCATGATGATGCCTCCTTCAGATCCTTGTTGTCGAATCCCGTGCCCGTTCCATCGGGGCGAGCACAACGGCCCGTGTACGTCGAACCCTACCGTCACTATATCACTTGGGAGATATAGATAATGGCCTGTAAATATTATTTAGCGTGTCAGGGAAGACCCGGGCAGGGTCCTGGGCGACCGTAGGCGATCAGCCTGCCATCGGCAGCCGACATCTCCGACACACTCCACGTCGGAGATTGACGTTGGTGTGGCCCGCGTTCCGTGGGATCGACGTTGGCGTGGTTTTTTACCCCCTGATTGACGTCCGCGTGGTAGGCGTTCCATGGATTTGACGTTCCCGTGGCTCGAGTTCCATGGGATTGACGTTGCCGAGGTTTTTTACCTCCTGATTGACGTTGCCGTGGCGGTTCTTGCCACGCGGACGTCGATCTCGGGGAATCCTGCCACGCCAACGTCAATCTCGAGGAAGGCGAGCCACGGGAACGTCAATCTCGGGGGATCCGGCCACGCCAACGTCGATTTCGAGGAACGCCGCCACGCCAACGTCAATCCCGAGGAACGCAACACGAGGGCACCAGCCACACCGGTGGTACGGGAATGCCAAAAGCGCGACCTCCGCCCACAGGTTTTGGACTGATCCGTATTATAAAAGGTCGGAGGGTTTTACCCCTCCGACCTCGTGTTCTCTGGTGGGCGATGACGGGTTCGAACCGCCGACCTTGTGCTTGTAAGGCACGGCAATGGGGTTTAATATCACTTTTGTGGATGTATGATAAGCCTCTGACCTGCGGTTCCTTGGTTGTCGGCTTATCCCGAAACACCCCGCTGCACCCCTCCGCACCGGACGTAGTTACCGTGCCTAGATGCCAACTCATTCAAAAGCTGATGCATCAACGTCCCATCCCAGGATCATGGTCATGGCGAAGCACGCGGCGTCGTCGTAGGCCTTCGCGACGGCCTGGGCGGCCTTGAGCAGCTGCGCGTCATAGCGGCGGATGTAGTGCGCGCCCTGCACGTCGCTCTGCCTGTGGCCGTGGTAGCGCCTGTTGGTCCGCCCATCGATCCCCAGCTCGTCCATGAGCGTGATGCTGGCGTGCCGAAGGGTGTTGGGCGCCACGTCCTCCACCCTGCCCGCGAGCGTGCCGGCGGGGGCCTCGCGTACCTCCTGGCTCCTGCTGTAGCGCACCATGCGCGCCCCCTCCACAGGTTCCACCACTGCCTGCGCAGCCCCGAGACGCCGAGGCGCCCTCCCGCCAGGTTCGCCGCAAGCGGGCCGCGCTCATGCCTCAGCTCATAGAGCCTGCGCGCGGCGTAGCCGCAGACGGGCACGCGCCGCACGCTGCGCGGGTTCTTCGTGCCCTTCATGCCGTCCTCCTCGGTGAGCGCCTTGTCCACCGAGACCCATGCGGTCACCTCGTGCAGGATCCCCCTGCGGGAGACCTTGAACTCGATGTCCTCCCAGCCGAGCGCGATGGCCTCCTCGCGTCGCATACCAGTGGCCGCCGCGACGAGGACGTAGGCCTCGAGGCGCTCGCCGCGCAGCAGCAGCCAGGCGGCGACGGTCTCCGACTCGTCCCACACCTTCGCGGCGAGGGAGGACGGCCCGCCCCCCTCGGAGGGGGCGCCCTTGGGGTAGGTGACCCGCGCCACGCACGGCTCCCTCGGGAGGAGCCCGTCGGCGTAGGCGGACCTCAGCGTCGCGCGCAGGTACTTGTAGGAGGCCCTCGCGGTGCCGGGGGTCATCGTGTCAATCCAGGCCTGCAGCTCCGCGTGGGACGGCTCGGCGAGCTCCGCCTCCTTCCACCCGTCGGGGACGTGCCTCCACATCTTATCGTAGCCGTTGAGGTTCGCCCTGGTGGTCTTGCGCTTCGCTGGCAGGAGGCGCCTCCTGTAGTACGCGGCGAGCGTCATGCCGCGCTCGTTGGCGCCCATCTCCTCGTAGATGGCCGCGGCGCGCGCCTCCGCCTCGGCGCGGGTGCCGCGGAACGTCTCGAACCGGCGCCTCACCGTGCCGTCGGCGTTCGTCCCGCGGCCGACGGAGATCTTGTAGACCCCGGCGCGCAGCCGCTCGACGTGGCCCGACGCCGTATATCTGCGGTCAAATGCTTATGTGGTATGATGGTAGCCATACCATTGTATATAAACTTACGAGCGGGGCGACCGCGTGCATGGTGTCGATTTGCACTCGTCTCTTGTGGCAGAGAAGGGGCGAATGCCCGGGCGAGGGGAGAAATCATGGACTGGAAAAGAGATTCGCTAGGAACGAGGTTGCTTGCGGCAGCCATGAGCATGGTGTTGGTGACGGGGGGTGTGCCAGTTTCGGCTTTCGCGGGGCTGGCGGACGGAGCTGACATGGGTCAGTCTCCCGTCGTCGTGGTAACGGACGAGGATGCCGTGTCAGCCGGGGAGGGACAGGCGGAGCCCCCCATCGTCGAGGACGACGACGGACCTGAGGATCCCATCGTCGTCGACGGGGGTCCGGATGCGGCTGGGGCTGCTATCGTAACTGACGAGGGATCGGAACCGATCGAGGCCGAGGCCCCGGAGGGCGACGAGCGGGGCGCTGACCTGGCGGCACCCGAAGACAAGGTCGCGGCGGATGAGCCTGTCGAGCTGCGGACGCAGAGCGACGCGACCGGGGACGAGTCCATCAAGCTGCAGACACAGGCCAGTACGATGAGCGTGTCGTACTACGAGCGCAGCTGGGACGGCTCGGCGGTCGTCTCCACGCAGAAGACCGAGGAGGCTGTCCCGGTCCCGTCAGACGGCAGCATGACCAGCGGCTGGTACTACCTGAACAGCACCGTCACCAAGGATGGGCGTATCTCGCTCACGGGCGACACGAACCTGATCCTGCGCAACGGCTGCACCCTTGACGTGAAGGGCATCTATATTCCCAAAGGCTCCACGCTCGCCATCTACGGCCAGAACGCGAGCACCGGCAAGGACACCGGCAAGATCTACTCCCACCCCTCCGGCGGCGCGGCCATCGGCGCGTACTCGGGGCACGAGGGCGGCGACGTCGTCATCCACAGCGGCATCATTGTCGCCAAGGGAGCGAGCCACTGCGCCGGCATCGGCAGCAACGATGGCAACGGGACGACTGCGCCAATCACCATCTATGGCGGCACGGTGACCGCCACGGGCGGCGGTGACGGCGCGGGCATCGGCGGCGGCCGCGACTGCGACGGCGGCACCATCACCATCTACGGCGGCACCGTCACCGCGAAGGGCGGCGGCGAGAACGGCGCGGGCATCGGCGGCGGCTGCGACGGCGACGGCGGCACCATCAAGATCTACGGCGGCACGATCACGGCCAATAAGGACCCCAACGAGGACGGCGCGGCCATCGGCGGCGGCGACAGCGGCGACGGCGGCAACGTCACCATCAGCGGCGGCACGGTCACGACCTACAGCCGCGACGGCGCGGGCATCGGCGGCGGCGACGACGGGGACGGCGGCACGATCACCATCAACGGCGGCGCGGTCACGTGCTGGGACGAGGGCCACGCGCAGGGCGCGCGCATCGGCGGCGGCTGCGACGGCGACGGCGGGACCACCACCATCACCGGTGGCACGGTCGATGTGTACTTCCGCGACGGCGCGGGCATCGGTGGCGGCGAGGACGGCGACGGCGGCACTATCAACATCTCCGGCGGCACCGTCACCACGCATCCCGAGGGCGTGGGCAACGGTGCGGGCATCGGCGGCGGCAACCACTCCGGCAGGGGCGGTACCATCACCATTACCGGCGGTGTGGTAACCGCAAATGGCAAGAACAGTGCGGGTATCGGAGGCGGTCGGGCACGGGAGGCGGGCCTTCTTGAAGGAGAACATCCAAATTCCGGTTCCGGTGGCAAGATCACCATCACCGGCGGTGAGGTGCACGCCATGTCCGAATTGGCCATAGCCATCGGCGCAGGCGGCGATAACGAGTCCCATGACTACTGGAATACCACCATTGGGTCCGCCGGCACCATCACCATCGACAAGGATGCGAAACTTGACGCCTATGGCCGTCTGGGAGGCATCGGTGGTGACAGCGGTACGATAAACATCAAGGGCGGCGAAGTGACGGTAGGAGGATTGGAAAACACAAAGTATGGGGGGTATGGCATCCACCTGCGTTCCGACGATAAAGGGTTCGTGAACATCAGCGGCGGCACAGTGACCGCCATCGGAACGCATACATTTGCGGGAATTTCGACCGAAAACGCGAGAGTCACCATCTCGGGCGGCACCGTCGATGCCCGCTCCACGAGTGGTGCCGGCATCGGGGCAAGAATCGATGATAGTTATAACCAGGCGGCAACTGGCACGCTGATTATCGAAGGAAAGGACACGGTAGTAACGGCGACCAGCGATTCCTGTGGAATCGGTAGTAAGGACAGCGGGAAAGGTACCTGGATTTTCCGCGACGGTGCAAGGATTGAAGTCATTAACCGTAAATCCTGCTCGGGCAACAACGTGAACATCCTCTACAAGGGGGCACGGATCATAGCTGGGGACACCAAGGAAAACGCAACGGCTCTTCTGGCAGGAGAAAGGAAGAATGCCTACAAGAACTATAAATACAGGCTCATCGAACCCTGCGACCATCCGGAGCGTGACGAGAGCGGCCTGTGTCTCTATTGTGAGAATCAGGAAGGTACCTATATCGAGCGCAGCTGGGATGGCACGAAGGTCGTCAGCGAGGAGAAGTCGTCTCCCGAAGGCACACTCAGCTTCCCCAAGGAAAAGACGGTCGCGGGCGGCTGGTACTTCCTGAATCAGAACATCACCATAGATGGGCGCGTATCACTGAAAGATGACACGCGGCTGATCTTGGGCGATGGTTACACGCTCGATGTGAAGGGTCTGTACATCCCGCAGGGCAAGACGCTGACCGTCTACAGTCAGAGCGACGGCGAGAGCGCGGGCAGGATCGTCTCCCATCCCACTGGCGGCGGCGCTGCCATCGGCGGCTACTCTGACCACAACAATGGCGACATCGTGATCCACGGTGGCAGAATCGAGGCCACGGGTGACGGCCACTGCGCCGGCATCGGTAGCAACGACGGCCAGGTCGGCGGCGCCATCACCATCTACGGCGGCACCATCACCGCCAAGGGCGGCGACGAAGGCGCGGCCATCGGCGGAGGCCGCGACTGCGACGGCGGCACCATCACCATCTACGACGGCACCATCACCGCGAACGGCCCGACCGACTCGGACTGCTGCGAGAACGGCGCGGGCATCGGCGGAGGCCAGCGCGGGGCTGGCGGCACCATCACCATCTGGGGCGGCACCGTCACGACCTACAGCCGCGACGGCGCCGGCATCGGCGGCGGCGACGACGGGGGCGGCGGCGACATCACCATCAACGGTGGTACGGTCACGTCCACCAAGGTGAACCAGGGGCAGGGCGCGCGCATCGGTGGCGGATGCGACGCCGCGCCTGGCACCATCACCATCAACGGCGGCGACATCACGACCGACGGAGGCTCCGGCGCGGGCATCGGCGGCGGCAAGAGGAACACGGCCGGCGGCACGGTCGCCATCAACGGCGGCGTCGTCAGCGCGAGCGGCGACTACGGCATCGGCAGCGGTGATGGCGGTTCCGCCGTCACCATCACCCTCGGCTACACCGACGCCACGAAGGACAGCATCAGCATCACGACCAGCACCTTTGGCGGCACGGTGACTCTGGATAAGAAGTTCTACAACAGCTACGGCCTGTTCGAAGCGGGAGTGCAGCAGAACCTCGCGCTCCTGGCACGCGGTACCCTGAGGGCTTGGAACGGCGAGGTCGTGACGTGGGAGAACCTGCAGCAGCTGATCAACAGCGCGGAGAACGGCAGCACCATCACCTTGGAGCGGGACTACACCGCAGGAGACGACGATGGGGCTCTGACGATAGCCAGTGGCAAGACCCTGACCATCGACCTGAACGGCCACACCCTGGATTACAACGCGGGCGACTATGACTCCGACTCGGTCATCAGGGTGGAATCAGGCGCGACGCTCACTATCAATGACAGTGACGAAGATGGCGAGATCAGGGGCGGCAAAATCAACAAGGGTGGTGGAATCTACTGCGAGGGCGACCTGACCCTGAACGGTGGCTCCATCACTGAGAACACCGCCACGCTCTCGGGCGGTGGCGGCGTATACCTGGCCGAAGGGGCCACTTTCACCATGAACGGCGGCTCCATCCTGCACAACACCTGCAGCAGTCACGTCGACGACAACGGCTGCGGTGGCGGCGTGTACTGCGCCGGCGCCATGACGGTCAACGACGGTGTCATCGCGAGGAATGAGGCCTCGGCCTGGGGCGGTGGCGTCTACCTACCCGATAGCAACGGTGCCGCCCTGACCTTGAACGGTGGCTCCATCAGGAACAACACCTGCGAAAAGAATGGCGGCGGCGTGCACGTCTCAGGCAAGGCAACCATTACCGTCTCCGGCGAGCCGGAGGTCAAGGGCAACAAGAAAGGCGCGGAGTCCAACGACCTGTACCTCGCTAGCGGCGCTGGCATCACAATCGGTGGAGCACTCGGCGACGACGCGGACATATGCGTATCCAGAGCTGATGGCATCGGCACCTTCACCAGCGGATATAGTGATTACAATGAGGAACTCCCTAGCGCCTTCTTCCACTCCAACAAGTCCGAGTACGCGGTTGTGCTGAGCGACGGAGAGGCCAGACTCGACGTTCCCGTGGCCGGTGTTGAGTACGTGTCCTACGAGTGGTCGGACGGTCGGCTGGCCGAGACGCAGGAAGAGACCGATGACGAGTGGATTGCTTTCCCGAGTGGCACGACCGTTTCTGCCGGAAGGTATGTGTTGAACGAGGACGTAACCGTGGACGACCGCGTCTCACTCGGGGGCGACACCTGGATCATCCTGACCGAAGGCCACACCCTCGACGTGAAGGGTCTCTACGTTCCAGCAGGCTCCACGCTGACGGTTTACGCGGACGTCGACAGCCAGGGCGAGACCAACACCGCGAGGCTGTACTCCCATCCATCCGGCGGTGCCGCCATCGGTGCGTACTCCGGCCACAAGGGCGGCAACGTGGTCATTCACGGCGGCACGATTGAGGCCATCGGCTACAACCACTGCGCCGGTATCGGCAGCAACGACGGTAACGGCTCCGACACCGGCAGCTTCACGATGTTCCACGGTACCGTCACCGCTACCGGTGGCAGCCAAGGTGCAGGCATCGGAGGCGGCCGCGACTGCGACGGCGGTACGATCAAGATTTACGGTGGCACCGTAACTGCCACGGGCAAGGACAGCTCCGCAGGCATTGGCGGTAGCGACGCTAGCGGCACGCGTGCCGACGACAGTGTCATCGAAATCTACGGAGGCACCATCGCCGCGACCGGCAACTCTAAGGGAGCGGGCATCGGCGGCGGCGAGTACGGACGCGCGACGGTCACGATTTCTGGTGGCACCGTGACCGGTATCGGCGGATCGAGCGGCGGCGCGGGCATCGGTAGTGGCGTGGACGGCGTTGGTAGTGACGTCACCATCACGGGCGGAAGCGTCACCGCCTCATCGGCCAACTCGGGTGGCTTTGGCGTCGGCAACGGCAAGAACAAGAAGGGCAACAGTACCATAACCCTTGGCTGGACGGACGCGACTTACGGTTCGACCTACATCGCGGCCAGCTCCTACAGCGGCGCGGTGAAGATGGAGAGGGGCTTCAAGGATCGAGAGACGGGTGAGGTCTTCCCTGCGACCGAGTCCGTGGCTGACACGAACACCCTGGCCAACAAGGGCCTCGTGCCCCTGGCGTCGGAGCCGATGTTCGTCACTCAGAACCTCACACTCGGTGGGCAGGTGGGTCTGAACGTGTACCTGCTCCTGCCCGAAGGCGAGGGCCTTGACTACACGGGCAGCTATGTGGAGTTCGTCGTCGGCGGCAGGAGAAGCCGCACGATAGAGGCCGTCATTGACGAGTCCAACAGGGGAGGCACGGACAAGTCCTACTATGGCTTCACCCTGCCGCTCTCCTCGGTCGAGATGGCGCAGCTGGTCACCGCGACCTTCCACTACGAGAAGGACGGGGAGACCGCAGAGCTCTCGAAGTCGGGCATCTCTGTGAAGGGCTACGTCGAGGCGTTCGAGGCCGATGC